>JAFDAE010000496.1 GCA_019314005.1 Deltaproteobacteria bacterium
GTCTTAATAGTTATTGGCGGGACCCTGGCCACATGTTTTATTAAATTTTCCATGGGAGATGTTATTAATACAATAAAGGTGGCCATGAAGGCATTTTTAGTTAAGATGGAACCACCTGATGAGACGGTTACAAGGCTGGTTGCCCTGGCAAAAATTGCTAAAAAAGAAGGTCTGATCGCTCTTGAAAATGAAAAAACAGGAGACGAATTCACCGCCAAGGCTGTCCGATATTTGTCTGACGGTATTGATGAAGGGCTCATTGAGGATATGCTTAATAAGGATATCCGCCTGACTGTTCAGCGCCACTCTGTCGGCCAGAATGTTTTTAAAGGCATGGGTTCATCAGCACCGGCCTTTGGAATGATCGGAACGTTAATCGGCCTTGTACAGATGCTTGCCTCCATGGCCGATCCCAGCAAGATCGGGCCATCGATGGCTGTTGCACTGTTGACCACACTTTATGGCGCTCTTATAGCCAACCTTGTCTGCCTCCCCATTGCAGAAAAACTCGCCTTTAGAAGTCAGCAGGAACAGGACAATAAGAGCATAATCCGTGAGGCAGCCCTTGGGATTGCCCAGGGAATTTCTCCCATGGTTCTCGATCAGTCACTAAAAATCTACCTTTCACCAAAAGATAGGGATAAAGCAGAATCGACAAAGGATAAAGATGAGTGACGCATTAAACGCAAAAATTAAAAAGCTCGAGACAGAGGTAAGCGAAGGTGCTCCTGCGTGGGTTGTAACATTCGGAGACCTGATGAGCCTGCTCCTTTGCTTTTTTGTTCTTTTGCTTTCTTTTTCTGAAATGGATAAGGCCGTATACAAGCAGGTTGCAGGGTCTTTGAGAGAGGCCTTTGGCGTTCAGCGCAAGGTCAAGACCATGGACCCGGCCAAAGGAATAAAGATGATCTCCAAGGATTTTGATCAGGAGCTTGTTGCGACCCAGCGGCGTGAAGAGTTTATTGTAACCCAGGAAAGGAAAACAATTGGAGAAGAGCTTAAAAAAGCCGTGGAGACTCTTTCACAGGGTATGAAAAATTTGATCCAGGTGGAAGTCGGTGAGAAAGAAATAACTGTCCGGCTTATGGGCGAAACAACCTTTGATTCCGGTAAAGCAGATATTAAACAGCAGATGAAGCCGTTGTTAAAAAAGATAGGGTCGGTTTTAAAGAAAACCAAAGGCAACATAACAGTTACCGGTCACACCGACAATGTCCCGTTGAGAAGTAACTGGATATATAAGTCAAATCTGGAATTATCGATTGCCCGCGCTGCTTCAGTAGCGGAATTCCTGTTACACAAAACGAATATTAAGCCTTCTCGCATTTCAGCTATGGGGTATGGAGAATATCGTCCACAGGAATCTAATGTTACAACAGAAGGGAGGAGGAAAAACCGGCGAGTGGAGATTATCCTCAAGCCCAGGTCTTTAAAAGAATAGTAGCCGTTCACGGCTTGAAACTTGAAATTGGAAAGTAGAAATTAGAAAGAGATAAAACGAGTTTACGAGATGGATGTTTACAAATTGGCAGAAGCGTTATCAGATTAGTTCTAGCACGACTTTGATAAATGGAACAAAAGCAAAAGAGAATTATGAGGCCCTCTTTTGAAGATTTAAAAGAATTAATTCAAGAATTAAAATCAATATCTAAAATGCTTTAGTTGTTGCATAGTTCATCGAGAAAACCGTGAACTATGAACCGACAGCTGTGAACAGTTACAAAAAATGAAGGCCAAATTTCCAATTTCTATTTTCTAATTTCAGCGTTTCGTGAACGCTTACTAGAACTTAAACCCGGCTTCAATAAAAGGCCCGCTAAAATCGACATCTACGTCAACGTCATCTTCGTCAATTTTCAACTTATCATATCGATAACCGGCAGCTGCAAACACAGGGCCAAAAACATTAAACTTCACCCTTCCGATCAGGCTGTATAGCTGGTTTCCGCTGTATGATATTCCTCTGACCTCTGCCTCAATTGCAAGTTTTTTAACAGGCTTTATCTGAAATGCAAGGTAAACCATGGGGACAGGGAGGGTGAAGTCTTCTGATTCTTCTATACTGGTTGTATCCTGCTTTATTTTTACTTCAAAATCATAAATCCTTATATTCAGCCCTATATCAATATTGAAT
>JAFDAE010000497.1 GCA_019314005.1 Deltaproteobacteria bacterium
ACTTTTAGGAATCTCCGCAAGTTTGCTTATTTTTCTTACAGAATGTTTAACCGGACATGATAATATTGAAAATATTTTACGACAACGCTCTCTCAATTCTAAAATCTCCTCTTCTCCTTCCACTATTTTGAATAGTAAGTTTGGTAGAAGAGTACTAAAGCATCTTTAGCTTGTTTTGTCTTTAGTTTTCTTTAGCGTTGTTTACGATCTTTTAAAAAAACTTCTAAATGATTGAACTATGGAAAGTGTCCCGCCTTAAGCTGGTAGCCTTAACGGCTTCTCCAATACTGTCAATAAGTGAGTTAAGTGCCTTGCCTGCCTCAGCCTTTGAAATACCGACATTCTTTGCCATATGTTCAATGAGTTGCGCTTTTGTCATCTACTTTCCTCCTTTGTTGATCTGAATAAAGGGCTTTCCACGAAACCCAAGGGGGGCTTAAGAATATGGAGGGGGAGATGTCGTATCCCCCTCCATAGCTTATCACGATTGTATTCGTTCGTCCCCTCTCCGAGAAAGCGCTTTGGTTTTTTTACCCTATTCCGATTCCGATATGACTTCGTAGCTGGTAACGGAGAGAGTCTTATTTCCATCGCTGTCTTCGTCAATAACACCGGATGCCTTCACAACCTCATACTCCAGCTCGAACAATTTTTTTCCAACAGCGTTGGCGACGATAACATAACTTTCGCCCATGCTGGTGTCTATGACGGCAGCAATCACATTGTCGTTTTCATCCAAAGCCGTTGGATACACCGTTCCAGTAACCGTGACCTCATCTGCCGCAAACACATTCGTTGAACACATGACAAAAAGCAGCGCCAAGGTACAGAGCGCCAAAACCAAAAATCTTTTGTTTTGTTTCATTATTGATTACCTCCAACTAATTAAATGATTTTTCTGTGTGTAAGGCCATATGAAAGCAGCCTATTGAAACACGATCTTTTGTCAAACTATACCTCATAGGTTGCCACCTGTTTTCAACCTATAACTTTTTACTGTAATGGTCTTGCCGCCTTTTATTACCTTTCTCACTACACCGCTTACCTCTATCTCTTGCCTTATGAGGCCTATCAATTCTTTTCCTTTTTTATCTTGTTCAATCACATGCTCCTGCTCATTCGGACTTGAGATAGCAATAGCAAGCGCGTTACCTTCCTTATCCCAATGCACTGGGATTACAATGCCTCTAATCGTGGTCAGTTCATCACCTGTTTCCTTTTTTTTCTTCACTTCCTTTTTAAATATTGTTGTTGTCATGGTCAGGCGTTACCGTTCTTTTTTTCCTTACGTTTTACCAGTTCGGGTATCAACTTCCCTGTCAACAGTGTGGCAGGGGGCCTCGCGCAATACCGCATCAGTATATCTCATCAGCCCCTTCCGGGTATGCGTGTTGTCCTTTCTTTTTGGGCTTTTCGGTGATGACCACATCGGTCGTCAGCAACAGTGCCGCCACACTGGCCGCATTCTGAAGGGCCAAACGAGCCACCTTGGTCGGATCAATCACTCCGGCCTTCATCAGGTCTTCATACTTTTCTGTCTCGGCATTGAAGCCAAAATTTCCCTTTTCTGCCTTGACCTTCTCGACTACTATGGAACCGTCATAACCAGCATTCTTTACAATCTGCCTCAATGGCTCCTCAAGAGCCCTCTTAACAATGTTGACACCGAACTGCTGGTCTGCGCCAAGCTCCATCTTTTCCAGTTCCGGAATACATCGTACAAAGGCTACGCCGCCACCGACTATAACCCCCTCCTCAACGGCCGCCTTTGTCGCATTGAGGGCATCCTCCACTCGGGCCTTCTTTTCCTTCATCTCCGTCTCGGTCGCAGCGCCCATATTGATCACAGCTACGCCTCCCACGATCTTTGCCAATCGCTCCTGGAGCTTTTCCCGGTCGTAATCAGAGGTCGTTTCCTCGATTTGGGTGCGAAGTTGTCGCACCCGGATCTCGATGGCTGATTTGTTGCCGGCCCCTTCCACAATTGTCGTATCGTCCTTGTCGATGGTGACCCGCTTGGCGCGACCCAGCTCGTTGACCGTCACATTTTCCAGTTTTACCCCGATGTCCTCTGAAATCACCTGGCCACCTGTGAGAATTGCAATATCTTCCAGCATCGCCTTTCTG
>JAFDAE010000498.1 GCA_019314005.1 Deltaproteobacteria bacterium
GTATATTAAAAGGGCTGTCTGCGGCACAGAGAAAGTACTTTGAATCGATCTACAGGGGGTTGGAAATAGATCAAATCTCGATAAACTGAAAGGTGAAAGCAAATTAGCTCAAAGGGGAAAGCTCAAAGGCGGAAGGTAAAAGCTGAATAGAAAATAAGCATCAGGGAGAACTTGTGCAAAAAACTATGAACGCATCGTTGTGTAGGTTTCAAAGGCTCATTCCATGCCTGTTGTTTGCGGCGTGGGCAGGAGGCATATCATTTCTTTTAGCTCCTTCCCAGGCAGAAGCGAAATCAGGCCTGGCAAGACAGACCGATGTTGAACTTACCGGCAAGAAGCTGGCGCAGCTTGTCCATGACCGTAACAGGGGTGATAATTCTATTGCGCGTTCGGTTATGGGATTGATCAGTCGGCGCGGGAAAAAGCGGATACGTCATTTTATTACATACCAGGAAGATGATGGTAAGCTTCTCAAGCAGCTTATACGATTTACCTCACCGGCTGATATAGAAGGTACCGGTTTTCTCTCTTTTGAAAAAGAGGATGAATCGGCCGAACAATTTTTATACCTGCCCGCCTTGCGCCGGACACGAAGAATTGTCTCTTCTCAAAAAGACCATGGTTTTGTGAATACCGACTTTACGTATGAGGATATGGAACGCAGACAGGTAATAAACTACACCCACATAATATCCGGTAATGAAAAAAAACAGCAAAATGATTGCTGGATTCTTGAGAGCAGGCCCGTAAAGAAAACAAATTCGCAGTATTCCCTTATAAAGAGCTGGATTGCCAAAGAAACACATGTCCCGATGTTTGTTGAGTATTACAACAAGAAAGGAAGGCTGATCAAAGAATACAGCGTCGCAAAACTCCTGAAAATTCAGGGGGTCTGGACGGAGATCGAGATTGTAATGGCTGATCTGGAGAGAAAACATCGAACGCTCATTAGAATTAATAATATAACATATAATACGGAACTACCGGATGACATCTTTACGCGAAGAAACCTGGAAAACTGGTGAAATAAGATTGATGGTCTCGTAAAAAGTCTTTTGTGAACGGCTTTTGAGCATTTTGGGAATTTAGAGATTATGGAATTGATGAATTATCGGTTGAAAATAGTCTTTAAAACATTGCGGTTTTGCTGTAAAACATTACTCTTTTCCTGTCTTCTTTTTTCTATCCTTTTTCCTTTCAACACCTATGCCGACGAACCTCCTGGCAGCGACTTTGACATATTCACAGAAGAAATGGAGTCCAAAAACCGGATTGCCGAACCCGTACCATTCGATTTAGGAGGATTTATTCAGGCATATGGAGCCCTGGACACGGAGAATGACAAGGCCAATGAACATACCCGAATGACGCGGGATATAATAAGGCTGGAGGGGAAATGGATTTCGGGCCGAAATTCGATTAACCCAGCTGAATCAAACAGATTAGATAAGAGCAATTTTTATGCTCTGGCTTCAGTAGAATGGGACTATCTCTGGTTTGGGCCGGATCATTCAACAGAAGATTGCGATATCAGACTTTTTGAAGGATATTTTTACTGGTCACGCAACCCGGTTGATCTCAGCGTGGGACGACAGATTGTGCGCTGGGGCAAGACCGATCAGATCAGCCCTGTGGACAATCTCAATTCACAGGACTTGCGGGAATTTATCATTCCAGATTATGAAGATCGAAAAATTCCCAACTGGATGGTCAGAGGGAGACTTTTTTCTGATTTTTTAACCCTTGAAGGTGTGTATCTGCCGTTTTTTGAACCTTCCCGTATCGACTACTTTGGAACGGACTGGGCTATATTCCAGCACCTGAACCAGCGAAGTGTTCATGAAGAAGAGCCTGCCCGAAACCTTAAAAACGGTGAGGGTGGGGTCAGGCTGACAAAAAGCGTTGCCGGGTGGGATCTGGGGCTCAGTTACCTTTACGCATGGGAAGACATGCCTTTTTTTGAAACATTTCCCGCAGGCGGCGGCGATGCCCGGATCACATATAAGCGCACAAATATAGCTGGCTTTGAGTTTGAAACAACATGGAAAAAAATAGGATTAAGGGGTGAGGCCGCCTGGTTTGACAGTCAGTCTTTCCTGACCGAAAACTTTACATCTGTAACAAAA
>JAFDAE010000107.1:0-15018 GCA_019314005.1 Deltaproteobacteria bacterium
CAAAAGGGAAAACAGCACCTTTTTGCCTGGTATCCGGCTCCCCGATAACATCCATCCCAGCAATGATATTGCCGAAGTCGTTTCAGACAAAGAAATTGTTTTGATTGTTGTTCCGTCCCACGTTCTCCGATCTGTGGCAAAGTCCATGGCTCCTTACCTTTGGGAAAAGGCTATTGTTGTTGTAGCCACAAAGGGAATTGAAAATGAAACTTTTAAAACCATGACCGATGTCTTAAAAGACATATTACCTACTTCCTATCATGATAGATTAGCCGTACTATCCGGGCCCAGCTTTGCCAAGGAAGTAGTGAAAAATATCCCCACTGCCGTTACCATTGCATCCAGTAATGCTGATACCGCTCAACAAGTCCAAAGAATTTTTGCAACCAATTTTTTTAGGGCTTATACCAGTAGTGACATCATAGGTGTTGAGTTGGGTGGAGCCCTGAAGAACGTAATGGCAATTGCTGCCGGAGTCTCTGATGGGTTGGAATTAGGTCACAATACCAGGGCAGCCTTGATTACGAGGGGGCTTACAGAGATCAGGCGCTTAGGGTTGAAACTTGGCGCAAACCCAAGAACATTTACCGGCTTGGCTGGGATGGGAGATCTGGTACTGACTTGCACGGGCGATTTGAGCCGGAATCGAACGGTGGGAATGAAATTGGGGCGTGGCATGAAACTTAAGGATATTCTCGCAGATATGCAGATGGTCGCGGAAGGAGTTAAAACAACAAAGTCGGTTTACAACCTGTCTCGCAAATTAGGCGTGGAAATGCCCATTGTAGAGCAAACTTATCACATGTTGTATGACGACCTTGACCCAAAAATAGCCCTTAAGACCCTCATGACACGGAGCCTCAAAGATGAATTGGACAATCAGTGAGGCGCTTGAAAAACTCCGTCTCTTGCCCGATGGCTGTGTTGCTCGTCGGCGAAAAATGCTCACGTACCACACGTACGCTGCGCTTTTTCGCCTCCTCGTGCCTTGCCCTCAAACAAGATCCGAAGTTTTTCAAGCGCCTCATTGAAAAAAAAGATGGAAAAATCATGACGCACAAAGACAGCTCTTCCGGATCTTCGTGTTTTGGCAGCTTGGATATTGTATTCCCGGTTGAGGGAAGCGGCTTTCGTAAAATTGCTGACAGTTGTTTCTCTTGTACTCACCTAAAGGCTTGTTTACAAAAGGCTATGCAAGGCGAAGAAGGGCTCCGCTTTAATGAGGAAAGAATAGATCGAGCTTATCGCCATGGATTGATCGGAGCCTTCCGAAGGTGGTCCGAAAAAAAACATATAAAAAGAAAGATAGAAGAGTTGAAAAGAAAATAGCCCTGGTTGTTGTTATGCAAAGGTCTCGCTTTGTTTGACATTTATATCGACCTGTGATAATAAAAAAGTTTATTTTATAGTTGGTTAAATCAAGTTGAGAGACCTTTGAAAACATGCCGCATTGTTTAAAGGTCTCGATAAGAGGGGCTTGAGTGCTCCTATCTTTTTGGGTGGAAACCTGCATTGCATGTCAGGAGGTGATACAACCCATAAAACATTTTATTATCTTAACCATGATTATATTATAAACAATAGTAATCAGAGCATGTATTAAAATAACCATCAGCCTAAGACTTTTGATAAAATCAACGAACAAAGAGACCTTTGTATAATGCGACATTTTTCCGTCAGGCAAGGAAGGCAAAAAATTTAACCGGAGGAATACATTGGGTATTTCGAGGATTAAAATTTGAAGCCTGACGCCGCATCACGGGCAAATGGCAGTTATGCAAAGGTCTCATAAGGTCCTTGATGGGGAAGAAGGGAGCGATAAGTTTGAAGGACTTTCAGGACTTAGAAGTAAGAGTTATTGACAATGATGTAGAACGGGCCATGAAAATTTTAAAAAAGAAGATCCAAAATGATGGCCTTTTCCGAAGATTAAAGCTGAAAAAAAGCTATGAAAAACCAAGCGAATACAGGCGCCGCAAACAACGTGAGGCTTTAAGAAGACATAGAACTTCATCTAACAGAAGCAGATATAGGTAGGTATGTCTGGTTGTTGCATGTAGCTGACGTTGTTCTTGTTTGGTGTGCCCGGTAGCTTTTAAGACCCGATAGGATAGGAAGAAAACTATTTTATCGGGTCTTTTATTTTCATTTAATAATTGATCTCCTTATGCCGACAGATTAAATAGAGACTGAAATGAAACGATCGCTTGCAATAGTCGGGTGTGGTACAATAGGCACAACTTTAGGGAAACTCTTTGCTGAGATCGGATATCCAATTGTCGGAGTTGCAAGTCGTCGGCTTGAATCGGCTCGTAGCGCTGCTGAACTTATTGGAATTTCAAACTATTCAGACATTGCTGTACAGATTACAGCTAAAGCGGATATTGTATTTATTACAACCCCGGATGTTGTTATACAGTCAGTTTGTGATGAAATCGCAAAGCAGAACGGTTTTAAAAAAGACTCCTTTGTGTTTCATTGCAGCGGCGCTTTCCCTTCCGAGATCTTGGCATCGGCCCGACAGTGTGGAGCGCACATAGGTTCGCTCCATCCATTACAAAGTTTTGCATCAGTGGAACAGGCACTTCAAATGGTCGCAGGATGTACGTGCACTTTCGAAGGAGATACAGAGACCCTCCCTATAGCCCGCAAGATGGCTAAAGACATCGGTGCTGATTTTATTCAGATCAGAGTACAGGATAAACCCTTATATCATGCTGCCGCTGTTGTTGCTTCCAATTATCTCGTTACTCTGGTCAACCTGGCAATAGAGTTGAATCAACTAATCGGTATTTCAACAGAAACGTCTATAAAAGCCTTCTTACCCCTAATCGAAGGGACACTTAATAATGTGAAGTACCTTGGGGTACACAGGGCATTAACAGGACCGATCGTTCGTGGAGATATTGACACTATAACCTCACACATTGAGGCAATCAAAATAGATGCTCCTCACCTTTGGCCCTTATATAGGGCGCTTGGCAACAGTACCATCTCACTTGCCGAGGCAAGAGGAGGGCTTGAGGAAAAAATAGTCCGGGAGATGCGATCACTATTTGAGCTATGAATAAAAAATGGAATATATTGGTCGCGGATGATGAAACAATGGTCCGAACGACCCTCAAAGAGGTCCTCGAAGAGATCATAACCTGTAGAGTCCATACCGCCAGTGACGGGTTGGAGGCGCTGGAGACGGTGCACACTGTTCCACTCGACTGTTGCTTTGTGGATATTCGAATGCCACGCTTGGATGGCCTGGAATTGATTGAAAAAATAAAGGAATACGATAATACCATCCCGGTTGTGATTATAACCGGGCACCCCTCCCTGGACCTTGCCATTGATGCCATGAGGAGGGGGGCATCAGATTTTTTGGTCAAACCGTTTAGTGTGAAGGACGTTACTGTTACTTTCAAACGAGTAACCAAAGAGCGCGCTTTATTGATAGAAAACATCTTCTTAAAAGAGGAAATTGAGAAGAAACAAGGGATTGAAAGGTTAAATGTCGAGCTTCAGCATAAGATACAAGAGGCAACTCAGCTCAATGAGGTGATGCAGGAACTTTTCAGCGTTCGGTCGAGCGATGAGCTTTTTCAGCGCATTGTGGATATAGGCGCGAAAGTTACAGCCTCTGAGACCGCTTCATTCATGTTACTCGACAGAGAGAGTAATAACTTGATAATGATTGCGGCGACCCCATCGAAAGAGGAATGGATAGGGAAGGCGACCAAGGCCCTTGGCGATTGGGTTGCAGGAAAAGTGGCAAAAGACGGGGTTGCCTTATTGGTCAAAGATGCCAGTGCCCTTCCTCCGGAAGTTGCTAATTCCCTTAGAGAAAAGAAGGAAGGCATATCGTTTATTTCACTTCCATTGAAAATCAAAAATGAAGTCTTTGGCGTATTAAATTGCACCGACAAGAAGGACGGCACCCCGTATTCTGAGCATGATTTATATTTTCTTGATTTTCTTGCACAAAAAGCCTCATTAACAATAGAAAACCTTGCCCTTTACGAAAGCCTTTCCCAAAATCTTTTTGCTACTCTGTATACCTTGGTAGAAACGATTGAAGCACGAGACCCTTACACGCGTGAGCACTCAAGACGGGTAACTGATCTATCAGTAAAGATCGCCAAGAACTTAGGATGTTCGGATAAGGAACTGGAACTTCTCACCTTTGCGGGGTATCTCCATGATATCGGCAAGATAGGCGTTCGAGACAACATATTGCTAAAGGAATCCGGCTTGACCGATGAGGAGAATGATATTATCAAAATCCATCCGGTGATGGGAGCAAATATTATCAAACATCTCGGTTTCTTGCACAGAGAACAGGCTATTATACGTCACCACCACGAGCATTGGGATGGAAAGGGGTATCCGGATGGATTGAAAGGAGACGCCATTCCGCTGCTTTCTCGCGTCATAGCCGTTGCGGACGCCTTTGACGCCATGACATCTGACCGTCCTTACCGCAAGGCCAAAACCAAGGCAGAGGCGTTATCCAGGATCAAAAAGAATGCAGGCACACAATTTGACAAAAGAGTGGTTGACGCCTTTGATGCAGTACTAAAGGACACCTCCAGCGCCTACGACGAGGTTAAACCGGATGAGTTTTCTGCGGTTAATGTATAAACGGACATTGCCTATTTTATGCTTGAAAATTGATCTTCCGGTGGTATAGTAAATACGCTCGGTTGTGCTAAGCGGGAAGTTAGCGGTGTCCTGTACCCGAAATCCGCTTATGCGGGGCTGAATTCCCTTTAGAGGGCTTTTTCTGAAATATTGAGTGACATATTAGGCCGGACGCCACGCAACAGACGGTTACGAACCCCGTCAGATCCGGAAGGAAGCAGCGGTAAGTAATGCAGTCTGTGTCGTGGATGTGTTCTGACCGTTATTGTGACACTAGGTATGGAGGATGAGGTTCAAAAAAGGGTGCACAGCCGGGCACTAATCAACATACGATCGACTCACGACTCACCAGCGCATATAGTAACCACACAGTATGCCGCAATTGCAGCGCCGGCCCCTATAATACCAAGACCTTCTGCGGTTGTTGCCTTAATATTGATACGATTATGATCAATATTTAATACCTTCGCTATATTCTCCATCATATAGTCACTGTGGGGCGTGATTTGTGGGGCTTCCGTCACAATGGTCGCATCAATATTATTTACTACAAATCCTGCTTGACTAATTATTTGAAATGTCTTGGCGAGGAGTTCCAGGCTTGCTATCCCTTTATATTGAGGATCTGTATCAGGGAAATGTCTCCCTATGTCCCCCCTCCCTGCAGCACCTAATAGACCATCGCACAGAGCATGTAAAAGCACATCAGCATCAGAATGCCCGAGCAGGCCCTTTTCAAACGGGATCTCTACACCACCAAGGAACAGCTTTCGTCCCTCAACCAGCCTGTGCACGTCGTATCCGAATCCAATGCGCATAATAATACTCACAAAACCTACTCCCATTCAATCGTACTTGGCGGCTTGGAAGATATGTCGTAGACAACTCGGTTGACCCCTTTGACTTCGTTGATGATGCGGTTCGACATGATCCCGAGGACGTCATATGGTATACGGCTCCAGTCAGCGGTCATGGCGTCAAGGCTGTCAACAATTCGTATCCCGATTACATTCTCATACGTTCGTTCGTCTCCCATCACGCCCACAGTCTTTATAGGAAGGAGCACGGCAAACGCCTGCCATACCTTATCGTAGAGATTGTTTCGTATCAGTTCGCTGTTTACAACAGCATCAGCCTCCCGGAGGAGTGCAAGGGCATCTTCGGTAACTTCACCTAATATCCGGATCGCCAGCCCTGGTCCTGGGAAAGGATGCCGTCCGACGATGGAATGCGAAAGCCCCAATTCTTTCCCCACTTCCCGGACCTCGTCCTTGAAAAGCTCTCGAAGGGGCTCGATGAGCTGCAACTTCATCGTCTCAGGGAGGCCTCCAACATTGTGGTGGGACTTGATCACAGCCGAGGGGCCTTTGAAAGAAACGCTTTCAATTACATCCGGATAAAGCGTTCCCTGGGCCAAGAAATCGACCTTACCTATCTTATGGGCCTCTTTTTCAAAAACTTCGATAAAGGTATTGCCTATAATTTTCCGCTTTTTTTCAGGATCAGTTACCCCTTTTAAGCGGTCCAAAAAAAGACGAGAGGCATCAATATAGCGAATATTCATATGAAAGTGGTCAGCAAAAACAGCCTGCACCTCCTCGGCTTCTCCTTTTCGGAGGAGACCGTTATTTACGAAAATAGCGGTCATTTGACGCCCGATAGCCCTATTGAGAAGGACTGCCGCTACTGATGAATCAACTCCGCCGCTCAATCCACAAACCACGTTGCGATCACCGACTTTTTCTCTTATAGACTGGACGGTAAAGTCAATAAACGCATGCATGCTCCATTCAGGCGAACACCCGCAAATATCGATTACAAAATTGCGCAATATTTCAGTCCCCTGCGGCGTATGGGCTACTTCCGGATGAAATTGCACACCATACCACTTCTTCTCTTCATGCTTCATTGCCGCTATGGGAGCGCTGTCGCTTTTTGCGATAGGCTTGAATCCAGAGGGCAATTCCTCTATCCTATCCCCATGACTCATCCATACCTGGAGAGTTCCAAGGGACTGAAAAGAAGGAACAGCATTCAGTCCGAAAAAGAGATCGGAAAAATCAATCGGAGTCAGGCCGGTTCGGCCATATTCTCGCGTTTTTGCGCACGCCACCTTACCGCCCAATTGCTCAGTCATTAATTGCATTCCATAGCATATACCGAGTATTGGAACATTGAGATCAAAAATCTCTTTTGTGCTTCGGGGAGAAGATGAATCAGCAACACTTGCCGGCCCCCCGGAAAGAATTATACCCTTTGGATTAAAACTACGGATTTCGGCAATCGGCATGTTATAAGGGTGAATCTCACAGTATACTTTCAACTCCCGCACCCGACGCGCGATCAGTTGTGTGGTTTGTGAACCAAAATCGAGAACTAAAATCCGTTCCCCATGTAACTCATGAAACTCGGACATTGAACTTCCTTTTTGTGTTTTATGTCAAAAACTCGTGTTCGTCCAGAAGTGGTAGTTTTTGTCCCAAGAAGGCCGCACAAAGGTTTCGAGACCTTTGCATAACTGCCATTTCCCCGTGATGCGGCGTCAGGCTTCAAAATTTGGCACGCAGTGAAGCGTCAGCGCTATCCTCGAAATACTCAATGTATTCCTCCGGTTTCTACCGCAGGCGTAGTCCCGCCAAGGCGGGACGGAGAACGCAGTATTGGGACAAAAAATGCCTCTTCTGGACGAACACTAATCAACGCGATAGTTCGGCGCCTCTTTCGTGATAATCACATCATGCACATGACTCTCTCTGAGTCCCGCGGGTGTAATGCGGACAAATCTACTCTTGGTTCTCAGATCTTCAATAGTGCGACATCCGACATAACCCATCCCTGCCTTCAACCCTCCAATAAGCTGCAAAATACTTGAAGCAAGAGGGCCTTTATACGGTACGCGCCCCACAATCCCCTCAGGGACCATCTTGGCATCTTCCACCAGGTCTTTTTGGTAATAACGGTCCTTGCTCCCTTTTTTCATCGCCTCCAGTGAACCCATGCCGCGGTAAACCTTGTAGCTTCTTCCCTGAAAGAGTATCGTCTCCCCCGGGCTTTCCTCAGTGCCTGCAAACAAGCTCCCTATCATCACTGAATGCGCTCCTGCCGCGATCGCTTTTGTAACATCCCCTGAATACTTGATTCCGCCGTCCGCGATTAAAGGAATCCCGGTCTGTTTTGAAACAGCCACACAGTTTTGAATTGCCGTAATTTGCGGAACCCCTACCCCGGCAATAATCCGGGTGGTACAAATAGAACCAGGGCCCACCCCGATCTTTACCGCGTCTACGCCGGCCTTAATCAGGGCTTCCGCTCCTTCTCCTGTGGCCACATTGCCTGCTATGAGCTGAATATCCTTCTATCAATATCACATCAGCTCCGGCAGCAAGAAGGGCTTCCACCCTTGCATCTCGATCAGGTCCGACCCCTACGGCCGCGCCAACACGGAGACGCCCCATATCATCTTTGCTCGCGTTCGGATATTTTCTGATCTTTTCTATGTCTTTTATGGTAATCAGCCCTGTCAGTCGTCCTGTGTCATCCACTACCAAAAGCTTTTCTATCCTATGCTTATGCAACAATTTTTTCGATTCCTCCAGGGGAATGCCGGTAGGAACCGTTACTAAATTATCCTTGGTCATTATCTCCGAAACCGGCTTATCTAAATTGGTCTCAAATCTCAGATCACGATTAGTAACAATCCCCGCCAGTTGCTCTCCTTTGACTACTGGAAACCCTGAAATTTTGTACCTTTGCATTAATTCGAGCACTGCATGGATTTTAAGATCCGGATGAATGGTAATAGGGTCAACAATCATACCGCTTTCCGACTTCTTAACCTTGTCAATCTCTAATACCTGACTCTCTATGCTCATATTACGATGTATGAAGCCGATTCCACCCTCTTGGGCAAGACTGATGGAGGTTTCCGCCTCAGTCACAGTGTCCATAGCCGCACTGACAATTGGAATATTAAGTTTTATGTCGGGAGTAAGCCTTGTAGAGACATCCACGTCTTTGGGAAGGATGTCCGAATAGTTCGGAACCAATAGAACGTCATCAAAAGTCAGCCCATCTTTGAGTGAAAGCTCATCCATAATCTCTTCTCCGTTCTTTAAATTGTGTCCATTCAGAGATGGTAAAAGCATCTCTGGATTGACATTATTTAACAAAAGGGGGAATCCATTGCAACGGTTTATTTGTACTATAAAGAGAATAAACCGCTTGACAATGCTCTGTTCGCAAAACTATATTTTCATCTATCATTGGTCATTCGTCATTTGAGATAAGATTTCTATTACTACAGCAATATTTTTACAAAAGTGTAAATTCAATTGCTTATATGGTATCAAAGATAAAAATCGATCCGATTTTCAATGACTAATGACAGATGGCTAATGACAGATGACCAATGACAAGTGACAAATACCATGTTGATTGAAATAAATTCACACAACCCTCAGCCTCGCCTTATTAGCGAGGTGGTTGACGTTCTGAAGCAAGGAGGCATTATAGCCTATCCTACTGATACTTATTACGGTATCGGATGTGATATATTCAATAAGCAGGCAATCCAGAAGATATATCGGTTAAAAAAACAACATCCCGGCAAGCCTTTTAGTTTTATATGTTCTGATCTAAAACACATAAGCCGCTATGCCAAGGTGTCCAATTACGTCTACAGAACCATGAAGCGTCTTCTTCCCGGTCCTTACACATTTATTCTCTCTGGATCAAAAATGGTTCCCAAAATTATGATTACAAAACGCAAAACCGTGGGGATACGGGTGCCCAACCATACGATTTGTACAACTCTGGCAAAAACCTTTGGCAATCCTATACTCAACACTACTGCTGCCACCCCGGACGGGGAAATATTTTCTGACCCCTCATTACTTAATGATTTCTTTGGCGGTCAAATAGACGCGGTCATAGATGGTGGACCAGTACCAGGACAACCTTCCAGCATTATCTCTCTAATAGATGATATTCCTGAAGTGATACGGGAAGGCTTGGGAGATGTGAGTAGTTTTTTGTAGAATCAAGTCCGGTATCAAGTATCGTTTTGGAGAAGGTCTCTTAAAATTTCAGATAGTTTGAAGCGAACATTCAGTCGAGCAGGAACTTCCATCGGCTTGCCTGTCTTGGGATTTTTACCACTCACAGATCTACGACTTACAACCCTGAATGAACCAAATCTTCTTAGTTCAACTGCTTCACTGCGCGTAAGCGCTTTTCCCATCTCATCAAATATGGTTTCTACAACCATCGCGATATCGGTCTTGTAAATACCCGGGTGTGCTCGCGCCAGAGATTTTATTAGTTCGCTTTTAACCATGAGAAGAATAACCTAAGAGCCTCTTGCAGAAACAACTTCGTCACGAGATCGTGCGAAAAAGTTCTGCGCAAGGAAGAGGAATCAAATCGCCGCAGGCATAGCGGTAGCTACGTTGAGGACGATTTTACGACGATGACGCAGCGCAGGACTTTTGCAGCCGATCGCAGTAGATGGCTGTTTCTGCAAGAGGCTCCTAAGGTCTATACAAGTAGCCAAACTTTTGAAAGGTATTGCCGGATATGGTATCGACTAAATCTTCAACAGACCGACCCAGCAAATATTCCAATACCGAAAATCTCTTCTTCTTGGGATAACTGACAATAGGTTCCCCTTTAATCCCTCCCAGTTTTCCTGCCATAGCAATAGCGTCTTCCAATCCTCCAAGGCTGTCAATCAGTCCAAGCTTCTTTGCCTGTTCGCCTGAAAAAATACGCCCATCAGCGATTGACTCAATCTTTTCCATAGGGATATCTCGCTCATTTGCCACTGCGTCTACAAACTGACGATGAACATTGTCGATAAACTTTTGAAGAAGTATTCGCTCTTCCGGAGCCATCTTACGTAATGGTGATCCGATATCTTTGTATGGACCGCTTTTAATAACCTCAGTAGCAAGTCCTATCTTTTTAATGATATCCTCTACACTAACAAATTCCATGATAACGCCGATACTGCCGGTGATTGTCCCGGGATTGGCCATAATATGATCTGCGCCTGCTGCTATATAATATCCTCCAGAAGCTGCAACAGATCCCATGGAGGCCACTACTTTTTTAACCAACGCAGTCTTTGCCACCTCATTATAGATCTCCTGGGAAGGAGCCACGCCCCCTCCCGGAGAATCTATCCTCAAGACAATAGCCTTGACGCTTTCATCTTTGCGAAACTCTTTCAGATGCTTTACTACCAATTTTGCATCGGTAATAACGCCCTTAACTTCTACGACCCCTACCTTATCACCAAATTCAAATGCGGAATCACTTCTACTTAAGAAGAAAAGCGCCACCGCAAACAAACAGATAATGACAATAACAACTATCAAAAATGAAAAAATAAAGGGGTGTCTTCGCGCAAACATTACGACCCTAAGCGTCCGCCTTAATATCCTTTTCCGGAGATGGAGATTCAGATGGTTCCGACAATGCCTCGTGATTAATGTTCAGTTTCTCTTTCAAGTTCTCTTTTAACAGCTCGCCAAAAGTTGATGTAGCTCCTTTGCTGTTATTGAGATACTTATGAAAGTCCTTATCCGTATCAGCCTCATCCAATTTCTTGAGAGATAGGCCTATTCGCCGCTCTTTGCTGCTCACATTTACAACCTTTGCAGAAAGAGCATCACCTACATTGAACTTGCCAACAGGTGTTTTCACCTTCTCTTTTGAAACTTCTGAAACATGAATAAGGCCTTCAATCCCTTTTTCAAGTTCTACAAAGACACCAAAATCTGTAACATTAGTAACTGTACCGGAAACCTTTGTCCCGACATGATAGCGATCCGGGATTGTTTGCCAAGGATCGAGTTCAAGCTGTTTTACGCCAAGAGAAAAGCGTTCATTTTCCTTGTCGACATTAAGGACTATTGCTCGTACTTCCTCACTCTTTTTATATAATTCCGATGGATGTTTGATCCGCTTGGTCCACGAAATATCAGAGATATGAACCAGGCCGTCTATCCCTTCTTCTATCCCTATGAATAGACCAAAATCTGTAATGTTTTTAACTTTACCTTCTATGACTGTGCCAACCGGATATTTGTCTGACACAACATCCCATGGATTCGGAGCAAGCTGCTTCATCCCGAGAGAAACTCTTCTGTTTTCAGCGTCGATGTTGAGTATAACTACATCTATAATATCCCCTATCGAAACCACTTTTGATGGATAGCGGATCTTTTGGGTCCAAGACATTTCAGAAACATGTATCAATCCTTCTACACCTTTTTCCAATTCTACAAAAGCGCCATAGTCGGTCAGACTTATAACTTTTCCGGTAACCCTTAATCCTACAGGATAACGCTCATCTGCCGTAGTCCACGGATCCGGCACCAGTTGTTTCATGCCGAGAGAAACACGTTCACGCTCCAGGTCAAGACTAAGTACCTTTACCTCTATCTCGTCTCCAACGGCAACTAAATCAGAAGGATGGACCACTCGTCCCCATGACATATCCGTAATGTGAAGAAGCCCGTCTATTCCCCCTAAGTCTATAAAAACACCGTATTCAGTTATATTTTTGACAACCCCCTTTATGACCTTACCTTCAGTAATGGTCTCCAGGGTCTTCTGCCTGAGTTTGTCTCGCTCTTTTTCAAGAATAACTCGCCTGGACAAAACAATATTGTTTCTCTTTTTACTGTACTTAAGTATCTTAAAATCAAAGCTGTTACCAACTAAATGATCAAAATCTCTGATCGGGCGCAGATCCACTTGAGAACCCGGCAAGAATGCCTCCACACCTATATCAACGGAGAATCCTCCCCTGACACGATTGGTAACAATTCCTTTAACAGCTTCGTCACTCTCGTATGCCTTTTTGATGTCATCCCAGACTTTCATCTTGGCGGCTTTTTCCTTGGAAAGATAAATTGTATCTTCATCTTCCTTCCATTTTTCAAGTAATACATCTACTGTATCACCAAGCTTGACATCTACCTGTCCGTCCTTATCTCGAAACTCGTTGATAGAAATCTGTCCCTCTGATTTGTAACCGATGTCCACCAAAACATATTCTTTATCTACCTTTACAACTTTCCCAGCGATAACTTCACCTTCCTGGATATGTTTCATGCTCTCGTCCAAGTACATCTCCATAAGGTTTTCTTGTGACTCGTCATCGTCGTCCATCATGTCGGAATGGTCGCTTTCCGTGTTCATCTCAGCCTCTGCTTCCGTTTTTGTCAGCTCTTCGGCTTTTGCAGTCTCATCTCCCTCCTCTGCTTTTTCTTGTTCTGTTATTTGGTTTCCTCCCAACTCTTCCATCAAACGTATACCCCCTAAAGTTATTTTTAAGCCTATAAAAATTTTATACTACCAGAATTCCACTGAAAACACAACCAGATAAAAGATCATTTATAGTGTCCGTTCAGAAATATGTCGCATCATCGTTTCGAGAACACTTTTAATGCCCATCTTACTGGAATCTATTCTAATTGAATCCTCGGCCGGTTTTAAGGGTGACAGAGAGCGCGTAGAATCGTTCTCATCACGTTTTTTCATATCAGCAGCGACCTCGGCCTGGGTAATCTCAGTTCCTTTATCACTTAATTCCTTATAACGCCGAGAAGCCCGTATTTCGTGAGCGGCATCAAGATAAAATTTTACGTCAGCATGTGGGAAAACCACTGTGCCCATATCGCGTCCCTCTAAAATAACTCCTCCGTCCTTACCCATATCGCGCTGTATATCTAAAAGATATTTTCTTACAACAGGCTTGGCGGATAACCGTGATGCGAGCATAGTAATCTCTGAAGTCCGTATACGATCCGACACGTCCTGTCCGTTCATAAAGAGACGGAGCCCGTGCTGTCCATTACGAAATTCGAGCGTTATTTTTTTAACAAGGTCTGAAAAGAAATCTTCGTCTTCGACACAATTAGCGGATACAGCAGCTAATGCTACAGCCCGGTAAAGAGCGCCGGTGTCTACATACACATATCCTAAGTGCTTCGCAAGTAATCGACTTATAGTTGTTTTCCCGGCACCGGCAGGACCGTCGATCGTTATAATCTTACGTTTCATTTAATACTTTCTCCAGGGCCTTGATAAAACGCTCGTTTTCTTCCGGTAGCCCCACAGTCACTCGTATATAGTTTGGATAACCATAGGCGGTCATAGCACGCACAATCACACCCTGGCGAAGCATCTTCTCGTAGACAGCTTTTGCATCCATGCCTACATCTATTAAAAAGAAGTTCGTTTGGGTAGTATAATATCGAACACTTAGTCTATCCAACTCCCTATAAAGATATTTCAAACCGGTGTGTGTAAGGCTTAAAGTCTTTGCGAAAAACTCATCATCATCCAAGGCTGCTAATGCACCTGCTTGGGCCAGGGCGTTCGTATTAAATGGTTGCCGAACACGATTAATAAAACCGGCCATCTCCGCTGACATAACGCCATAGCCGACCCTGAGTCCTGCCAGTCCGTATGCCTTTGAAAAGGTACGAAGCGCCACGACACTTTTGCCGGAATCAATATAGTCAAGGCCTACAGGACAATCACGTTCTTGTACAAATTCTATATACGCCTCATCCACTGCCACAATAACATCCGAAGGGACCTGTCGCAAAAATCTTTCAAAGGCATCCCTTGAGACAATGGTTCCGGTCGGATTGTTTGGGTTGTTGACAAAGATCATTCTGGTATCTGAACTAATCCGATCGGCCATGGACTCAAGATCGTTCTTAAAATCTTTAAGTGGTACTACCTTGTTATGACATCCGGCTGCCCGTATCAAAAGATCGTACATGAGAAATGATGGAAAAGGCGAAATGACTTCATCCCCCGGCTTAAGATAGGTTCGTATCAAAAGTTCAATAATCTCGTTTGAACCATTGCCCAACACAATCTGATTCGGGGATACGTTCAACTTTTCCGCCAAACGATGGATCAAATAATATCCACTTCCATCCGGATATCTATGTAGACGCGCAAGATGGGCGGTTATTGCCGCAACCGCCTTTGGAGAGGGGCCTAAGGGGTTTTCGTTTGACGCCAGCTTGATCGAATCCTTGATGCCGTATTCTCTTTCAAGCTCTTCGAGAGGTTTTCCCGGAGGATAAGGTTTAATCTCCGCTATATAAGATGGTACCCGGGGCTTAATGTCGTTTTTTCTCCTTTATCAAAGGTCTTTTTAGATTGCGCATACCAGAAACATACAATAAAAGTCAAACCTATTGTTGCACTATTCTGAAACCTTTGAAAAACGCGACATTTTTTTGCCCGGCAAGTTGAGCGAAGTGAAATCCCGTCGCCGGGGGAAGGCGATAATAATCGCTCATATTATTGAGCAACCGGTTTTAGTAGAATTTCGACGGTCCGTTTTTTTGTGCG
>JAFDAE010000107.1:15047-16953 GCA_019314005.1 Deltaproteobacteria bacterium
CGATTCCATATCCCCACTGCAGAATCCGTATAACGCTGGTAGCCCGTGCCGTAGACAGCTCCCAATTGGAAGGATATTTCTCCTTGGTTTTCGCGCTCGGCGGAAGTTCGTCAGTGTGCCCAACGATACGTATTTCCTGATCTCCGGCATTTTTAAGTATCGGAGCAATGCGGGCAAGAAGCTTTCTTCCTTCGCGGGATACCTTGGCCGAAGCTGATTCAAAGAGAAGTTTTTCCACCAGTTCTACCGTCAGGCAGTTTTCCAACATCTGAATCCGGATCAACTTAGCGTCTATTTCTTCTTGGAGTTCGGCAATCATCTCCTGCATAGTCTGTTCCTGCATTTCCTTTGCTTCAATCGCTTTTGCACGCAAACCCTTCTGCTCATCAAGCTCTGCCTTGAGTTGCTGGTTCTCTTTCTGCAACGCACCGTACTCGCTCTCTAAAGTCTTGTACTGGGAGGTACTCACGCAACCTATCACGCAAAATAAAGAAAGGAGACATAAACAAGAGACTGACCAAAGGCTTCTTCTCAAAAAATCCAATCTGTCCATAACCCCTCCAAGAGAAAGATACTATAAATTCATATTCTTAAATGTAAGAATCTCTGAGGTGTAAGTCAAGAAATAACTTTGGCGGTCTCGTAAAAAATCCCTCCTGCTCCTTTCATGTCTTCATGGCTCAGGAGGGATTCTATTGATCTCTCTTGTGTCGGCCCTTGACATTTTCCAAGATTGTGATTAATTTCACTATAGGTAGGTAACACTATCTGCTTTCCTCCTCATGAGCCCTTCTGAGTTATGATTTTCTTCTCAGGGGGGCTCTCTTTGTTTTATTCTCTAATACCTAAATTGAACGATTTTTGACTCGATCTGCACCAATCTCTTCTGCAAAAATCGCTCAACTTAGGTATTATTTATGTCACGTCTAATTAATTTTCTGATATAATAGGTTTAAGAAACCCTTTTAAGAACAATCCGTATGGATAAATCCAAACAAAAAACCCTCTACTATCGGCGCAAGTATCGGGGCGTAATCGGAATCGATACCAAGGTCCCGATTAAAGACCAATATGCGCTTAGTTTAGCATATACCCCCGGCGTGGCAGAGGTATGCACGGAAATATTCGAGCGGCCCGCAAGCTCCTTTTCCCATTCATGCAGGGGAAACACTGTGGCGGTAGTGAGTGACGGCTCTGCCGTGCGGGGTTCCGGCCTCTTGGGTCCCGAGGCTGTTCTTCCGGTACTTGAAAACAAGTCTGTTCTCTTTAAGACCTTTGCCGGTGTAGACGCCTTTCCAATTGCTCTATCCACTCACAATCCCTCGGAGGTTATAGAAAGTATCGCCCTTATGGCGCCCACCTTTGGCGCTGTCTGTCTGGAAGATATTGCTTCTCCTGACTGTTTCTGCATTGAGGAACATCTTACAAGGGCCCTGAACATACCGGTCCTTCATAATGATCAGCATGTAGCAGCTATAGAGGCGTTAGGCGCATTGATCAATGCCTGTAAGTTGGCAGGAAAAAAATTAGAAGACATTTCAGTGGTCATCTGCGGGGCCGGGGCCGCGGGGATAGCCACTGCAAAGCTTTTTATTAAAGCAGGGATCGAGGATCTGGTCGTATGCGACCGGGCAGGAACGATCTATAAGTATCGAATGGAACGTACGAACTGGGCCAAGGCCGAAATCGCAAAAATCACGAACCCGAAACAGAAAAAAGGAACGTTAAAAGAGGCCCTCGTTGGGGCGGATGCATTTATCGGATTTTCAGCAGGAGGTATACTCACTGCCGAGATGGTCTCTTCCATGGCCGACAACCCGATTGTGTTTGCCCTGGCCGTACCAGTTCCTGAAATTATCCCGGCCGAGGCAAAAAAAGGAGGGGCCAGGATCATAGCGACCTCTCG
>JAFDAE010000108.1 GCA_019314005.1 Deltaproteobacteria bacterium
ACGAAACCTTGTTAATGATTTTTCCACGTTTGCCCGTATGCCGAACGTTAATCCCCGGCCGAATAGTCTCCCCGAAATCATACAAGACACATTCATCCTTTACAAAGAAGGGCATCCACATATTGCTTTTAAAACCGAACTAGGTCCGGACATTCCTATACTCAACTTAGACAAAGAACAGATGAAGCGTGTTTTGATCAATCTGTTCGATAATGCAATCGCATCAATCCACGATAAGGGAGACGTCAGCGTTGCTGTCTCCTTTGATCCCATCTTGAAAATAGTACGTATGGAAGTTGCCGATACCGGATCCGGAATATCCCCTGAAGACAAGCTGAGGCTTTTTGAACCTTATTTTTCGACCAAAAAATCCGGCATGGGACTCGGACTTTCTATTGTTAGCTCGATCATTACAGATCATAAAGGATTTATTCGAGTACGGGATAATGATCCTAAAGGAACGATATTTGTCATAGAGCTGCCGGTATAATAAAAAGGAATGTTCCGTAATCATTCATCCTGTTGCAACGCTGTAGAAAATGAAAAAGAAGATCTAAATAGAAACTATAAAATTCGAAATCCGAAGCACGAAATTCGAAACAAATTCGAATGACCAAAACATAAAATCCAAAACAAAGAAACCAGGATTTGGAGAATCGCAGGATTAAGGAATTACAAGAGATTTCTAGCGTTGCCGTATCCCGCACTGTTTAATAATAAGTTGGTAAAAGGGCCTACGGGTCTGATGGATATTTTCGGTTCCGTATCGCGAAAAAGCAAATAACGTTTTGAACATTTGATATTTGTATTTTGAATTTGTTTCGGATTTCGATATTCGACATTCGGATTTATTCCCCAAAGAAGGAGAACCTTATTTATGTTTCCAACTGTTCTTATCGTAGACGACGAGCCTTCCATTTTGCAGTCTTTAAGTGGTGTTCTTTCTGATGAAGGATTTGAAGCCCTTACTGCCGGTAATGGATATGAAGCCCTCAAGATGATCGAAGAGCAGTCGCCGGATCTGATCTTGCTGGACATCTGGATGCCGGGAATAGATGGAATAGAAACCTTAAAAGAGATCAAAAGAAACAATCCGTTTCTCCAGGTAATCATTATTTCAGGACATGGAAATGTTGAAACGGCCGTCAAGGCAACCAAGCTGGGGGCCTATGATTTCATTGAAAAACCTCTTTCCATAGATAAAGTAATAGTTGCCATTAACAATGCTCTAAATTTTCGGCGTCTTGAAGAAGAAAATCGGCTTTTAAAGCGAAGGGCCCTCGGTAAAAGCCAGATTACAGGGGAAAGTCCTGCGATAAAGGCATTAAAGCAACAAATAGCCGTAGTCGCACCGACCAATGCATGGATTCTGATCACCGGAGAGAATGGGACAGGCAAGGAATTGGTAGCACGCACCATACATCAAACGAGTAATCGAGCAGAACACCAGCTTGTAGAAGTCAACTGTGCCGCAATTCCGGAGGAACTGATTGAAAGCGAACTGTTTGGTCATGAAAAAGGTGCTTTTACCAGCGCAAACAGCAGAAAACGAGGAAGGTTTGAATTAGCAGACGGTGGGACCATATTCCTGGATGAAATCGGAGACATGAGCTTGAAGACACAGGCAAAAATTTTGCGGATTTTGCAGGAGCAAAAATTCGAGCGGGTTGGAGGAACCCGTACACTTAAGGTAGATGTCCGCGTGGTTGCAGCCAGCAATAAAAATCTCGAAGAAGAGATCGAAAAAGGAAGTTTTCGTGAGGATCTCTATTTCCGGCTGAATGTGGTGCCGATCGAGGTTCCAGCCCTCAGGGATCGTACAGAAGACATTCCTCTTCTTGTAGAAGAATTTTTAAGGGAGTTCTCTAAAAACGATAGATTAGAATCCAAAGAGATGACACCTGAGGCAATTCGTTTGTTGCAGGATTATCACTGGCCTGGAAATGTGCGGGAGCTGAAAAATCTTCTGGATAGATTAATAATAATGACTTCCGACAAAATCATTGATGTTAAAGACGTCCCTGAACCGTATGCGCAAACAAAAACCGCAAGGAAAGATTCCTCACTTTTTATGTCCGCATCACTGAAAGACGCCAAAAAAGACTTTGAAAAGGCATACTTAATACAGAAGCTTCGGGAAAACCAGGGAAATATTTCTCAGACAGCCGAAGCTATTGGAATCGAAAGGAGCCATCTTCACAAAAAGATAAAGGCATACGAGATTAATTCGATTGGGTAGCCAACTGGGCTTTCAATAAATCCAATTCCATCTTGAGTTTTTCATTTTCATCTTTCAATTCAACGTTTTCTTGTGTCGCACTCCTCAACCTGCCCGAAAAGACCTCTGCAAACACCCGGTAGATCAAATAAAGGGCATTTACTTCATTCTCTTTTGAGATGCGATCCATAATCGCGGCGTCCATTCCAAGACAACCAGTGTTGTCCTCATTGGCTACAATGGAGGCAGATCGGGGAGACCCATCAATGATTCCCATTTCACCAAATATGTCGCCCTTGCGCGACAGGGTTCTGATGGTCCGATCTCCCACAATTACGTTAACACTGCCTGTCAACAGGAAATAGACCCAACAGTCGTATTCGCCTTCCCGGATAATCGATTCCCCTTTTTTATAGGAACGAAGTTTACTTAACGCCATAATATCCCGAAGCTCTTTTTTCGATAGAGCATCAAAAAGTTTTACGTCCTTAACTTTTTGGAGGATAGCTTCGTTGTCTTTAAGAAAAGGGGTCTCTTTCATTTGGAAGTCCTTGTTGTTTGTGGTAAAAAAAATAGCTGTCGTATACATATACTTTTAACAGAAAAGCATGATTGTGCAATATATAATCCGAAACTAACTTTTTACGACGCCATCAACTTTTAGTTCTTGCGATATATGCCCAATTGAGCCTCATATCGATTCCTGTCACATTCAAAAAATGTTTCTTTAAAAAGTCCTCGACCTCTTTTCGTGATAGAGTGCCATGCGCATGATATGTCCCTTTTCTGAATCTGACTATCTGTTCTATTATATCGAATCCTTCCTCCATAAAATCGATCAGCACAAACACGCCGGCGCCCGAATATACCCTCTTTAGTTCATTCAAGACAGCGATTGGATTTTTTAACTCATGGACAGCGTTCGCGCAGACGATATGGTCGAAGTAACTATTCTCATATGCTAAATGTTCAAGGTCTAAGTGTGCTAATTCCAGATTAGAACGATTGGAAAACGTAGAATTAGTCTTTAGTTCATCAAGCTTTTCCTTGTCAATGTCTCCGGAGATGACTCTATATCCTCTTTTAAGAAGAATGCCGGTCATCCGCCCGGAACCTGTTGCCGCATCAAATACCGTTGCCCCTTGTGGAATAGAGGCAGTTTCAACGGCTCTTTCGTATTCCTCATAGAGGCTCAAACCATTTGCCGCCAGAATTTCGTCTGTAGTGGTCCCTTCAAGTTTCAGCTTCATCATATTTACCTCAGACATAAATTGATTAAAGATCGGCCTTTCGCAATCATCATGATTGAACATAAAAAATATTTACCATCACTATGATGATTGGGGCAACAAGATATTTTGATACGTCAAATTAAAAAAGACCGTTAACTTAACCATTCTCGTCAACCTTACGATAAGTAAGAAGTAACTACTCAGGTTCAAAGTTCCGGGTTTACGGTTCAAGGTTAAACTGACCCGCCCGCCTCGCCTGTGCGAGAGCGATGGCGGGCAGGTGAAAGAAAGGACAAGGACACAAAAAACACATCTGATGGAGATCCTATAACAATGCAAAAAATACCCAGGCGCATGATAATAAGTAGCATGGCCGGTTTGGTTATCATAATTATTTGTACAGCCGTAGCGTACCTATCCCACAAGCAGTTCTCGGAAACAATTGTTTCTCAGACACAACAACAGTTATTAATGACTGCAAAGACAGCTGCAAAAAGTCTCGAAGAATTTATCGCCAAACATTCAGAAGCCCTAAAGACTATTGCACGGAATCCATTATTTCAGAAAGAACTTTATAGAAAAGTTTTGCATGACAAACCTGATAGTGGATATTGTCTAATCAAGACTTTTTATGAGGTTCATGAAAATGATGTGGATGCCCTTACAACCTTGGATGCCAACGGGGTTCTGCTGCACAGGCATCCATTTTGGGAGGACAACAAGAATCGTGTTGGAGTGGATCACACTGACAAGCCAGGTGTCGCTTACGTCGTAAAAGAACGTAAGTCGCATGTTAGTAAAGTATTTTATAACAACCTTGGTAACCTTGCTATATCAATCTCAGAGCCAGTATTTTATAAGGGTGAATTTGTAGGAATTGTTCGATGGATGATTCAAACCGACACTATCTCTAAACGCTTTATTCAGCCGATCAAGGCAGGCAGGGAAGGCTACGCATGGCTTTTTGATGATAAAGAGGTTGTTCTTTCACATCCAAAAAAAGAGTTTATAGGGATGTCGGTACTGGATGTAATCAGAAAGAGGCATACGGAAGGAGGCGAGACTTTTGATGAAAGTAGGCTAAAAGAGCATATCCGAGAGGAACATGATTACCTTAATAGAGTCAAGGTTGCAGAGGGATATGGGACATTCATAGATTGTACGACTGGCACGAATGATTTGGTGGCTTACAAGAAGGTCGCTGTAGGGGATAGAAACTGGAACTTGATCATAACCTTGCCTTATTCTGAAATCTCAGGACCCATTAATAGACATGCAAGGAACACATTCGGGCTTGCAGGACTTATCGTATTGGTGTTTGGAACCGGAGGAGTTCTTCTTTTTAGAGCTCAGAAGAAGAAAACCGAGCTTGAAGCAGAGACAAAATATTTGAAAGAGATTGCCGAATCAGCAGAGGCGGTGAGGGAGAGTGAGGGGTATTTAAAAACTTTATTGGATTCCATACATGCTGGAATTATGGTTATCGATCCGGAAACACATACCCTCGCCGATGCCAATTCCTCAGCACTTAAGATGATGGCTATTAACAAGGACCAGATTATCGGTCGTATATGCCATGAGTTTATCTGTCCAGCAGAGATGGGGAAATGTCCAATAACTGATCTCAAACAGACGCTGGACTTATCGGAGCGCATTTTAATAAATGCCAATGGTGAGCGAATTCCTATACTGAAAAGTGTGGTTCCATTAATGCGGAAAGGTCGTCGGTATCTGATCGAAAGTTTCATTGACATCACCGAGCGGAAGCGGGCGGAGGAAGAGAAAGAAAATATACGGGCGCAACTCTTTCATGCTCAGAAGATGGAGGCCATTGGAACCATGGCCGGTGGGATTGCGCACGATTTTAACAACATATTAACTGTCATGCGGGGCAACGCACAGTTGATCGATATGGATCTTGACCCCGCTGATCCTCATTCTGAACTACTAAAAGAGATTGAAAAACAGGCCGTACTTGGTTCTACCCTCACACGTCAACTTCTTGGTTTTGCAAGGGGCGGAAAGTATGAGGTGAAACCAATCAACTTAAATGATGTGGTTAGAGAAAGCTCTACAGCCTTTGGGAGGACCAAGAAACAGCTTCCCATTCATCTAAAGCTCCAGGAGGATTTGCCACCTGTTGAGGCGGATGCAGGACAAATCGAACAGGTTTTGATGAATCTTTACGTGAACGCCGCCTATGCGATGCCGGGTGGCGGAGATCTCTACCTGGAGACACGTGCTATTACCCACGAAGAGATTCAAGTGAGGCCATCTCATATGGAGCCTGGCGCCTATGTGTTGCTCTCGGTTAGAGATACCGGTGTGGGCATGGACAAGGAGACGCGGGAAAGGATCTTTGACCCGTTCTTTACCACCAGAGAGATGGGCCGGGGCACCGGCCTGGGGTTGGCCTCTGTTTATGGCATTATCGAAAACCATAAGGGATATATTGACGTAGAGTCTGAGAAAGGCCGGGGAACTACTTTTAAAATTTATTTGCCCATATCCAAAAAGGACGTCACAAAATCCGTAAAAGTTGCTGACCAGGTGATCAAAGGAACGGAAACAATCCTTTTGGTAGACGATGAAGAGCAGGTTCTGAAGCTAAGTGTCAGAGTTTTAAACAGCCTGGGTTATACCGTACTCGAAGCCAGGAACGGACGCGAAGCAGTAGATGTTTATAAAAAAGAGAAGGATAAAATCGGGCTTGTTGTCCTGGATATGATCATGCCCGATATGGGTGGCGGCAAAGCCTATGATCTACTGAAGGAAGCCAATCCTGATATAAAGGTGCTCTTATGCAGCGGCTACAGCATTGATGGTCAAGCAATGGAGATACTGGACCGAGGATGTGATGGTTTTATCCAAAAGCCTTTTGACATTAAAGGGTTATCTCATAGGATAAGGGAAATTCTGGACGAAAAATAGGCGGCATCTATTTCTTTTCTCTTTTGATTGCCTGATAAAGAGCATTGATGCTGCCGGCCAGAGCTTTGCTGTAAATAGTATCCGATTCAAGCACCTTTGTTGCCTTGTAAAGCATCTCAGATATTTTAAAATCGGCTGTCCCATATTCTGATTTGGGCGCCTCAATACGTGATGGCTCTCTTTCTCCACCCCTTGTATACGGAGAAAAGCTCTCCTCCTCGCCACGCCCCTCCATATATATGGGACCCTCCCCGGTCACAAGCCACGCTGTATTAAAACCAAAATGATCCGAAAGGCTTTGGATAAATGCCACACTTGGCGGTGTCTTTTTAGTCCGGTAGCTGTTAATTGTGTTTTTGTTGACCCCTAATAGTTTACTCAACTTCTCGTTTGACAGGTTGTTGGCCTTGACAGCCTGGTTTATCGCCCATCTTGTCCGCTCCTTCAATCCCATTTCGGGCATTATTCTTGGCCCTTCCATTCTACACTATAAACAAAATAGATTATAAAAACAAGTTATTGTCGGGACATCGTCATGATTGATTGAATACAGGCGATGCCCATAGAGACAGATCCCAACCTAAATAAATGCTTGACATGGGTGTTTATTTAGTCTAACAGTACATATTATATACAGCCTGGACCCAAATTTTTATCACTGTAAAATATATACCCATATTTTGCTATGAGGTCAAGCGCATAGGAGGACAAAATGAACGTAGATCGTTTGAGAAGCAATATACTGGCGGAGATGTTAAAATTTCAAACGGTTGCCTTACGCACTCTTGCAGGAGGTTCTCCTTTTGGTTTTGCACGATCGGCGGATCAGTGGTACGTTTTGAATGAACTCCTCGGTC
>JAFDAE010000499.1 GCA_019314005.1 Deltaproteobacteria bacterium
GCAATAAATTTATTGTTGGTGCTTATAGTGTTCATGTTCGTAGTGAGACCTCTCCTGAGATCAATGAAGGAGGTCAAGGTTGCCGAATACGCACAACAGAGACAATTGGCCGGTCCGGCGGGAGAAGAGGAGTTGGAATTGCTTGCTGAAAGTCCTGAGATGAAGCTCAGAGACAGAGTTGGACAATTGGCAAAAAGTAATCCTGAAAAATCTCAACAACTAATAAAGGGCTGGTTAAACGAAAAATGAGTAATGAGCTGACCGCAAAAGACTTGACCGGCATACAAAAAGCAGCCATTTTTCTTATATCAGTGGGTGAAGAATATACCCGCGAGGTTTTTAAATACCTTAATGATGAGGAAATCAGAGATATCGGCGAATGCATAGCAGAAATAAATCACGTCCCCCAGAGTGTGTTAACGCATGTGCTTAAGGAATTTAACAAAAATTACCATAGCAATGACCAATTGATTTTAGATGGGGGATCTTTTCTTAACAATGTCATTAAAGGATCAGTAAGTAAGGAACGAGCGGAAAAAATATGGAAAGAATTGCGAGACAAGAAAAGAGAAGTCCCTTTTGCTGCTTTGAAAAGAGTGGACGCGGAAATCTTGACCGAACTTATCCAAGGAGAACATCCCCAGACAATTGCTCTAATCCTTTCGTATCTTGACAATGACAAAGCCGCAGGTGTTCTTGCGAGACTTCCCAGTGATATACAGCCGGATGTTGCCATGCGGATTGCCGAGATTTCGAATGTTCCTCCTGAAATCGTCTATGAGATCGATAGCATCCTGCAAAAAGAGATTGCCAAGGCAGGGAGTTCCAGCCATGGGAATGTCGATGGATTGGAAACCGTTGTAGAGATACTAAACAAGGTAGACAGGAGCACCGAAGATAACATTTAAAACAGGAAATGGCAAATGAAATACGGCAGCTAATGTTTGTATTTGAAGATATTTTAAAGATAGATGATAGGGGTATAAGAGAAATTCTGAAAAACGTCGAAAGCCAGCAGTTGCTTCTTGCCCTTAAAACCGGTTCGGATGAGATGAAAGACAAAATTTTTTCTAATCTTTCAGAAAGAGCGGCTGAAATGCTTCGTGAAGACATGGAGGTGATGGGACCGGTAAGATTGACCGAGGTAGAAGAAGCACAGCAAGGTATTGTCAAAGCAGCTCGGCAGCTTGAGACCGAAGGGAAGATTGTCATAGGAAAAGGCAAGGAGGACGTATTTGTCTGATAACAATTCATCCAACCAGACCGCGGAAGGGAAATGGGAAACATTTAAATTAGAATCGTTTGATTCCGGGTCAAAGAAAAACGCTGCTAAGGGCTTCTCAAACGAATTTACTTCTGAGTTTTCCAGTGACAATGAGCATGAAATAGGATTTCAAATAACCTCTTTTAGTGATGGAGAAGGTGGATTCAGTTCCGAAGGAATTGTTGGGATGGCAAAAAGAAAAGCTGCTGCCATAGAAAACGACGCATACGAACAAGGGTTTGCCCAAGGCGAAAAAGACGGCCTTGAAATGGGGACAAAAAAGAATGAAAAGGATCTTGAAAACATACACGGGATATTAAAGGATCTTATAGATGAAAAAATAAATATTGTTAAAAAATATGAAGAAGAGATTCTGCAATTAATCGATCTTATCGCAAGAAAAGTAGTGGAAACAACTGTATCCATAAATTCCGGAGCTGTCAAAGAAACAATATTGAAGTCGCTGATGCTTGCGATTGACCGTAGTGAGATTACAGTCAGGGTAAGCCCTGATGATTTTGATTATGTAAAGGAGATAAAACCTGACTTTTTTGAAAAAATAGACGGATTAAAATCGATTACTATCACTTCGGATGCGTCGGTCAGTCACGGAGGATGCTATGTAGAGACAACTTTTGGCGATATAGACGCCCGTTTGGAAAAACAGTTGGACAAGATCTCCGAAAGTATTCGGAATGTCTTTAAGGAGGGTCTCAGTGGAACCCCCAAGCGTTGAAATCCGTTGGAGCGATTATTGTGATGTGGTAACAGCCGCCCAACCTATAACCCCTGAAGGCCGTGTTGAGAAAGTTGTAGGCCTTGTAGTTGAGGGACACGGGCCTGGGATGAGTATCGGGAGCATCTGCAGCATCCATAATGATGGCGGGGTGGAAGTCCCTGCCGAGGTTGTGGGCTTCAGGGATAATAAGATAGTACTTATGCCGTTTGGAGAGATGCGCGGTATCAATCCGGGAAGCCGTATCTCTGTGCGTGGCGACCGTCCGTATGTTTCTGTGGGAGATGGATATATCGGTAGAGTAGTGGACGGACTGGGAAGTCCGATTGACGATCTTGGTCCTATAGCAGCTACGTCCAGCTATCCTCTTTACAGCAAGGCGATTAATCCTATGACCCGTTGTCCTATACGCGAAGTGGCAGATGTCGGTGTCCGCGCGATAAACGCGTTAATAACAATAGGCAAGGGACAACGAGTAGCTATTATGTCTGGTTCCGGAGTGGGCAAGAGTGTCTTGATGGGTATGATAGCGCGACATACGCGGGCAGATGTCACAGTGATAGGTTTAATTGGTGAGCGAGGTCGTGAGGTAAGAGAATTTATTGAAAAGGATCTCGGTAAAGAGGGGTTAAAAAAATCGGTTGTTGTGGCCGCCACTTCAGATTCAGCCCCGCTTATCCGAATGCGTGGAGCATATCTCGCGACAACCTTGGCGGAATATTTTAGAGACCAAGGGCTTGATGTATTACTTATAATGGATTCAATTACACGATTCGCTATGTCGTCGAGAGACGTTGGGCTGGCTGCCGGAGAGCCGCCCACCGCAAAAGGGTACACACCGTCGTTTTTTTCACAGCTCCCTAACCTCCTGGAACGCGCGGGGAACGTGGAAGGAAAGGGGAGTATTACAGGAATATATACAGTCTTAGTAGAAGGCGATGATATGAACGAACCTGTTGC
>JAFDAE010000500.1 GCA_019314005.1 Deltaproteobacteria bacterium
ACGAAAGCTCCCAATTCGAGCGATACTTATCACTATGCATAGGCACGTTATCGGTGTGTCCGACAATAAGAATATCATTGCTCGTCGTCCCTATAATTTCTCCAATCCGTTTAAGAATCGGCAATATTCCGGGTTTGATATCCGCTTTGCCTGAGTCAAATAATATATTTGTCTTAAAGGACATAACGACTCCTCGCGAATCATTAAAGATATTAATGTTCACTCCGGCTTTTTCCAGCGTTGATCCTGTTTTAGGATCTTTCGATTGAGAAAGCATATCTTTGAGTTTGTTTCCATCATTAAGCAATTGAGCTGTACTTAGCGCCCTGGTGTGGATAATGTGTTTGAAAGCACGTACATCTTTTCTATTCACAAGCTCAAGCGGGCCAATTGCTCCTGATAAAACACTAAACATTCTTTTTAGGGAAAGGTTGTCCATGGCCGACATTGAAAGGAGCAGTACAAAAAATGTTAATAGCAGCATAAGGAGATCGCCGAATGTCACCATCCAGGCGTTCGGATCCATACTAGGCACTTCATTTCTCTTTTTATTTCTTGCCATAAGCTACCTACGGATTTCAGTCAACAAGATCAAACACAAATTTTTTGAATGTAAAAAACCGCTTCGGTCTATTTTTATAAACACGGCTTATATGCCGCCACGCATTGGGACTTATAATGATCTCCACTCTTCTGTTTTGCTTTCTGGTCTCTTCTGTTACATTTGTGACATGTGGCTTATATGCGCTGCAACCATAAGCTGTAATAGTTTTGGGATCTACATCCCCTTTTTCTATAAAATACCGGGCCACGGCAATGGCTTGAAGGCCGGAAAGCTTCCATCCCATATCTTCGTCTTGTTCTGATGCATTGTCGTCTGTATGCCCGGCTATTTCCACGTTGCTATTATCCCTATTGATAACGCGACAAAGTCCATCTAAAATCGAAACAGCGGATTCCTTTATTTCAAGTTCTCCCCTGTTAAAAAGTAATTCCTCTTGTATTGTAACAACATCTTGCTTATCCTCTGACTTGACGGCGACCATGTCGATAACATCCTGAGTAGGCAATGGTACAAACGTATCGACGGCTAATTGTGTCGATTGCATAGGAGACGTCGGCAGGGCCACATCCTTTCCTTTTCCTTTGAACACGGAAACACCGCCCGGAAGAATTCCAAAACTCCCGAGTAAGGACCCAAACGCTTTCATCTTTTTGCTCTCATCAATCACTGCCAAAGCGTTGAGCAAAATAAAAAAAGCCAAGAGAATTATGAAAAGTGACACAGTCATAATCCGGATTAAACCCGAAGGCTGTTCTTTATTGCTCGTTTTTTTCTTTCTGCGTCCCATATTATTTAAAGAATGATTCTCTCATATTTGGTGGAATAAAAGCCTGTAGTTTTTGTTCCACGATTCGCGGATTGTCACCCCTTGCTATCGCAAGTATTCCTTCGATCATCATCTCTTTTATTAGAACCTCTTCTCTGCTCCGGGTTTTTAATTTTCCCGCTATCGGCATACAGAGCAGGTTGGCCATTACTGAACCATAAAATGTGGTCAAGAGCGCTACTGCCATGGCAGGTCCGATCGTACTCGGATCATCCATTGATTGAAGCATCTGTACTAATCCTATCAGGGTTCCGATCATTCCAAGGGCAGGGGCAAAGGTCCCCATAGTGGTAAAAATTTCAGCGCCGAGCTGGTGTCTGCCCTGAACAAATTCAATTTCTGTTTCAAGTAAGTCTCTTATGGAATCCGGTTCAAGCCCGTCTATGGAAAGTTGAACGCCCTTTTTCAGAAATTCTTCATCAATAGTTTTTAGTTCCGACTCCAAGGCCAATATCCCTTCACGCCTCGCCTTTGTCGCGAAATCAATAAATTTTTTGATCATGTCGCTAGCTGACTCTCTCTTCTTAAAAAACACGTTTTTTACAACGCGAACAACGCCGAGGACATCTTGTAAAGGATAGTTGATTAACGTGGTGCCCATGGTACCGCCAAGCACGATCATCATTGAAGGGGCATTAATAAAGAGGCCGAGTCCGCCCCCCATGAAGATAGCTATGACTACCGGACCGAATGCGGAAACAATTCCCAAAACGGTTGCTAAA
>JAFDAE010000501.1 GCA_019314005.1 Deltaproteobacteria bacterium
CCCTCACTCTGTCGAAAAGTGTAAACATCGAAAGCTTCATGAATCACCGGCACAGGCAGAATTCTATCTTCCGGTTCCGTGATACCAATACCGCTACTGAGATATTCGATCACAAATCGTTCGGATTGAGATTCACTTTCCATCAACTCCGCAGGTACCGCTTCGCTCTTAAAACCGCGCTGAACGCTCTGGCAGGACATCAATACGAGCAGAATCAATGGAGGTATCAGTGCTGGCTGGAATTTATTAATATCGATCATCGTTCCCCTCCCAAAAGAACTTCACCTCAATGATAACATCGGTGACTACTGGTTCAATATGCTCTCCATTTTTTTATCATTCCTCTTGGCTATAATATCGGCTAAAATTTCCGGAATTGGATACCAATATCTCATAATCATCTCTCTGTCCCAACGCTTCTTTTGCTCGCGGAATAGATAGTACTTGGGCTCAGTGTATTGCAGATCTTCTTCGGAGAGTAAGAAGTCCGCTGCGGTCAAGCCCGAATCGCTCAAAATTTCTTGTTCAATAACCTGACTTGGAGATCGGATAATGAGATATGCAATGACCACACCCAAAATGAGTAAAAAGAGGACAGCGGCAGTCAGATAGTAGAGTTTGTGCCTGTTATGCCTGGACACCTGCTCCAACAGGGGCATCTTTCCCTTCGCCCTTCTGGGATCTCAATTTCGTAACGATGAGTTTGGAGACACCCGACTCCTCCATGGTTACTCCCAGGAGAGTCTCCGCTCCCACAATCGTGCGCTTGTTGTGAGTAACTAGCAGAAACTTGGTCGCATTCGAAAACTCCCTGAGAAGATCCACAAATCGACCCACATTTTCCTCATCGAGTGCGGCATCGATCTCATCCAATATGCAGAATGGCGATGGTTTAGCCAGGTATGTTGCAAAGAGAAGGGCTACTGCGGTCAGTGATCTTTCACCTCCGGACAATAGCGCGATGTTTTCTAGCTTTTTTCCAGGTGGCTGCGCATAGATCTCAATACCCGATTCCAATACATCATCGGGGTCGATTAGTCTCAGCTCGGCTCTTCCACCGCCGAAGAGTCGCCTCACCATGATATGAAAATTCTTCTTGATGCTGTTGTATGTGTCCATGAAAAGGTCAGTCGATTCTCGTTTAATCTCCGCAGTTATTTTTGTTAGATTCTCTTTGGCTTTTCTGAGATCTTCGAGCTGCCCTGCGAGAAACTGGTACCTCTCATTTACTTCTAGAAATTCTTCCGGAGCCATAAGATTGACATGGCCTAGATTCCTCAACTCTTCTCTGTCTATTGCCAGTTCGGCTCGCAGCTTTTTGATCGGGGTGTCTATTTCCTCCATTCTGGACTCGAATTCCGCGAGATCTCTCGAATGCCTCTCAATAAAATTTTGGTAGACGTTTTTGATTTCTGTCTTGATCTCAGCCAGCTCTATATGAAGGGTTTCAAGCTGCTTCTGAATACTCCTGGTATCGTCCGATTTCTCCTTCAGAGACTGCTCCTGACGCTCTAGATCTTCATTCTTTTTTGCGATGTTTTTCTCGAGCTTGCCAAGCCGGGACTTCAACTGCTTCTCTACCTCGAGCATTTTTACTCTCTCGTCCTCGATTGCCTCTATCCTGAGAGAAAGAACATCTACGCTACCACGTGTTTCAACCACCTCTTCCGAGTTCTTTTTGAGAAAATCCTCCTGCTCGTTGATCGCATGCTGCAGTCGCACCGCCTCATCCTCAATGGCAGCTCTCTGTGTCTCAGCTCTGGCACGATTGACCCGCAACTCTTCTAGAGTCTTTCGATATTCGTTGATACGCTTAACGATTGCGGTGTTTTCATCCCGTTTTGATGTTATCTCTTTCCTCAAGCCGAGAATTGAACTGCGGTTACTTCCAATACTCTCATCGATCTCTCTCTTCCGCGTGATAATACCTTTCGGAGCCAGAAACTCATCGATAAATGTCGGCGTAGATTTTTTATAATTACCGAAGAGAGTACCGAGCTGGCGTACCTTTTCCAAGCAATCACTTAACACACTGCGGACAGAGCCTAATAGCCGGCCCAGGGTTGCCGGTTCATCACCCAGAGTGCTCGCATCCTGCAACAGAGCGGTTC
>JAFDAE010000109.1 GCA_019314005.1 Deltaproteobacteria bacterium
TGATATATGGCTTGCCGGTGGTTCCGATTATTGCTCTTAGCTGTAGTTTCTGGGTATATATGACCATGGCCCGCAAGACCGGACCCGCCCTGACAATGGATCTGGGAGCTGTGATGAAAAGGGGTGTTGAGGGTATTGGTCCTCTTAGAGGAAAAGAACTTCTCATGGCCATCTATTTCGTGGCCCAGATTGTCCTCTGGATCGCGGCCAGCTCGATGATCGGTTTGGGCGGCTCGACTATCCTGGTGGTCTTTTTTATCCTGGTCTCCGGTTTGATGACGTGGGAGGATGTTCAAGAGAGGGTGCGCTTTGATGTTGTAGGGTTGTATGCCGCAGCCTGTGCCATGGGTGTTGCCCTGAAATACACCGGCGCCGGTGTATGGCTGGCCCAAAATTTTGTGGCGATCCTACCGGAATATTTCCACACAGGCATGGGGATCGTGCTTGCATCAAGTCTGATCACCACAATCGTGACCAACTTCATGAGCGACGGAGCGGCGGTTGGCGCGCTTGGCCCGGTGGTTCTCCCCATGGCGGCCATAGGCGGGGTACACCTGTGGAAGGTGGGTCTGGCCTGTTCCTTTGGGTCATCTTATGCTCACGGCATGATCGTGGGTACGGTGAATAACGCGATTGCCTACGGGATGGCAAAGCACCCGGAGACGGGCGAGCAGCTTGTCAGTCCCTTTGATTTTATGAAGTACGGTATTCCCTTTGTTTTCATCTCCATCGCGGTCCTTTGGATCGTCTGTTTCTTCGGATACTGGCAGTTTCTGTCGTGGCCGGCGATTCAGTGATGGGGGGTATCCCCTGCAAAGGGCAATGCTGTCCCCTCCCCCTTGGCCGACTTCGCCAAAGTGCCGAAGGCTACGACGGCTGAAACGGGGGAGGTCGGGTGGGGGTGAAATGAGGAAAATAAGTGGAAAGAAGAATCAAAAGTTTGATGATCATCGGTCTGGGGTGCTTGTTGTTGATTGTAAGGACCTCTACTCTCTACGGGGCCGGGAATAGTTTTTATGATGAAGACGCTCATTTTTCCGTTGCCATTCCCGAGAGCGTTCAAGAGGTCTCAGAAGGTTGGCTCCATGCCGGCCTTCTTGACCCTAAGCATCGTAAATGGTGCGAAGACGCCATGAAACAGTATAGCGCCACCTTTATCCATTGGGAGGAGCCAACCCCAACAGATAAGGGCCTCGTTGTCCTGGGCATCAAGACATACAAGCATGAAAAAAAGCGTTTTAAGATCTTGCCGGATTTTCTTACGTTGGATGATTTTTTTGACCCCAAGGTGATCAAAAAGTTTAGAAATCTCGTAAAAAAGAGACTTGCCGAAAAAGGAGCCGAGGATGTAATCGTAGGGGAACCGGTTCTCAAGAATGAGAACAACGAGTTCAGCTTTACCTGCAGCTACAGACTCCCGGAAGGAGATGAGGCAAAAGAATTCCACAGGGTATTTTTAGGACGAACCCATTTAGTGTATCTGGATCTTAAGCTTTATGGCGTGGGTTCCGCGGCTCCATACCAGAGCATGTTGCAAAACGTGGCTGCTTCTCTGACATTTGAAGATGGTTTTGAAACCAGGGAATCATTTACTGACAGATCCATGAAGAAGGTCGGCTCTCATGAGCTGTTTGGGATCAAGGTTTCCGCCCTGGGAAGGTCATTGGTGCATATTATTTTAATCATATTCCTTTTTAACCTGGCGCTTGACTATGTTGCTAATCCCAAAAAAAAGCGTCGTATACAAATAGCATTCCTTCAAAGGAATAAAAACAGGGCAAGAGTAGCGACAGTTTTGCTGGGGGTGTTGGTGTATGTGCTATGTCTTTAGTGTTCTGGGTGGACACTGGCACGATGTTTAACATAACAAATGTTGCTTTTTGTATAATCAGAAACACAAGACTTAAAGAGTCTTTAAGAGAATTATAAGGAGGGAAAACAATGGAAGATTATAGGGTATTGATCGTTGATGACGAGGATGATTTTCGGGAAACGTTGATGAAACGTCTTGAAAAAAGAAACATCGCCGTTGTCGGTGCGGAAAGTGGGGCAAAGGCCCTGGAAATCCTTGACGGACAACTCTTTGACGTCGTCATCCTGGATGTCAAGATGCCGGGTATGGATGGTGTGGAGACTCTGCGGGAGATGAAAAGGATGAGGCCGATCATGGAGGTGGTTATGCTTACAGGCCACGCTACAGTGGAAACGGCGATTGAAGGGATGAAACTCGGGGCCTTTGATTACGTCAGAAAACCCGCGGATTTTGACGAGCTGTTGGAGAAGATGAAACAGGCTTGTGAGAAAAAGAAGGCCCATGAGGACAAGATTCAGGAGCGGAGGATTTGGGAATTGAAGGCTCACCCCGGGAAGGTCTTTGAACAGATGAAAGAGAATGAGGAAAGCTAAATGGACTGCGGTTGAGACAGCAGACAACGATAAAATGGAGGATGATCATGGCAAAAACCAGAGAAAGAAAAGTAAAGGATCTGATGATTCCCCTTGCAGATTATGATAGTATTGCTTTAAACAAGGCTATCAGGGATGCGTTTGAAGTCATGGACAAAACAGGGCATCACGCGATCTTGGTTTTAGACGAAAACAATGAGCCGATCGGGCAACTGACTTATAGAGACATATTAATAGGGTTGGAGCCCAAATATACTAAGGGTAAGTGGGGGCCCTCCTGGTTTACTCCGAAAACGTTTGAGGACTACCCGGTTTTTTATTACGAGGGTGAATTTTCAGGACAATGTAAGGCACAAATAGCAAAAAAGGTCAAAGAGGTTATGTCTCCATTTGATGTTAGCATAGATGAGAATGCCACTTTGTCCGAGGCCGTTCACGTCATGGTGACCCGTAACATAGGGAGGATGCCGGTCGTTTCGGGTGGCAAGTTCAGGGGTATGATCAGGCTCATAGAAATCTTTGATGAGATAAAAAAAGTTATTCTCGGGAAGTGAGTGGTGTGTAGGGTTGAACTTAATCCGCACCACCCATTTAGGGGAGGTAGAGTTGCCCGCTTCTAATGCCTGGGATCTTAATGAGGTCGCTTTCGTCGTATTGAGGAGGATTGCGTGGATTTCTTGCATGTGTTGTTTCCGGTCTCTGGCGTAAAAACGTGGGTATTCCTTCCGCCCCTGGTCGCTTTCGTCGTCTCTTTCTTTACGTCAATGGGCGGGGTGTCCGGCGCCTTTCTCTTGTTGCCCTTCCAGGTAAGCGTCTTAGGATTTACAAGTCCGGCCGTGAGTCCCACGAATCTTGTGTACAACATCGTGGGAATTCCAAGTGGGGTCTACCGCTACATTCGAGAAGGGAGGATGGCCTGGCCTCTCACCTGGACGATTATAGTCGGAACCTTGCCGGGGGTTTTTATTGGCGCGATAATTAGAATCAAGTACCTTCCTGATCCCAAGGCCTTTAAATTTTTTGTGGGATGCGTTCTTCTCTATATCGGCGCCCGTCTCCTGTATGATCTTTTCGACCGGGTCGCCTCAAAAAAGAGCAAGATAAAAGCGCTCGATGAAAAGTTCAAAGCAGCGGCCGACAAGATCAAGGTCGAGCAAAAAACCCGTGTTGCTTCCGGCTTGCCGCCTGAAGCAGTAGTCAAAACGATCAAGTTCTCTTTCACCCGCTATGAATACGAGTTTTACGGAGAGAGGTTTTCCTTCAACACCATCGGCCTCTTTATATTGACCTTCATAGTGGGAGTGATCGGCGGCACCTATGGCATTGGTGGCGGAGCCATCATAGCCCCCTTCCTGGTTGCCATTTTCCATCTTCCTATATACTCTATTGCCGGGGCGGCGCTGATGGGGACTTTTATTACCTCGATTGCGGGCGTGATTTTCTATACGTTGATTGCTCCGATTTACGCTGATACCGGTTTGGCTATTGCGCCGGACTGGCTTTTGGGCTTTCTTTTCGGAATAGGCGGTTTCGCGGGTATGTACTGTGGGGCCAGATTTCAGAAATTTGTGCCCCAAAGATTCATCAAGCTCATGCTCGGCCTGATCATCACATTGCTTTCCCTTCGCTATATTGCCCAATATTTTTGATGGCGTCGTAAAAAGTCCAATCTACTGCGTTGTAGTGGTTTTTAAGGCACTCGACATACAGATGTATGTCTTCATACCTGAAAAACCACCAAGCCTTGTATATTGACCTTTTTACTTAGCCATCCTTCATTACGCCCAAGACTTTTACGAGGCCATCAAAGTTGATTGACAATGGCGATATGTATAGTATATTATTAGCAGTCACCATTAAGTAGTTAAGATTCCATATAATTTTTTAGTTTACATGACGCCATCAAAAATCGAGTTTTAAAAGCGGTGCAGTAGTAGGAAAATCGGCGACTTTATGTTTGGATTAAAGCGACTTGTAAAAAAATGGCTGAAAGGCAAGGCTCAAGACCCCGGAGAAGAGGCGTCAACTGAGGCTATTCGGTATGCTTTTACGAAGAGGTATCTGAGCTTTAAGACGCTTTTGAGCACGAACAATGAGGTGCTGGAGATAATAAATGAGATGGAACAGACCTTGCTGGGGAGCCGCAGTTTTGGCATGTCCTTTATCCGGGCGCATTGCACAGCAATTTCTGTCAATATGTATAAGATTATCGATAACTTAAATCAGGTTACCGATAATCGATATAAAGAACTGTTTGAAACCCTTGAAGGTATGCTGCTAAAAATTTACCAGGAATTAGCACACAAAAAGGGAGAACCCCCCGGCGAACTGATACTTCCTCTTGAGGCTGTTGATAAGACAATGGCTGACCAGGTTGGGACCAAAATGGCGAATCTGGGGGAGGTTAAAAACCGTCTCGGTCTGCCCGTTACCGAAGGCTTTGTTATCACGTCCTCAGCCTATGAGCGATTTATGAAATACCGTGATTTGCAGGAGGAGATTAATCGCCGGATTCAATTTCTTGAGCCGGCAAATATAGCCCGACTCCATGAAGCCAGCGCCGATATCCAGCAGCTTATCATCAACGCGCCCCTTCCTCCAGGACTTGAAGACGCCATTACCCGAGCCTACACAGAGTTAATGGCAAAGGTGGGTGAGGGCGTCAATGTCTCTTTACGGAGCAGCGCTCTTGGTGAAGATACCAAAAACGCCTCTTTTGCCGGGCAGTATCGTTCAGTACTAAATGTGAATCAGGATCATCTTATTATTTCTTACAAGGAGGTCCTTGCCAGTAAATATTCCGTTCCGGCCACTGCTTATCGTCTGAACAAGGGATTCCGGGATGAAGACATCGCTATGTGTGTCGGCTGTATGGCCATGGTCAATGCTGAAGCCGGTGGTGTCATGTACTCGGTAGATCCCGGCAACATACGGCATGAGTATATTATCATCAATGCTGTTCGTGGACTTGGCAAATCAGTAGTGGATGGAAGTATAACTCCCGACGTTTTTGTTCTCTCCAAAGACGACCCCAAGGATATTTTTAAAAAAGAGATCGCTCCTCAAAGCCAAAAGCTTGTTTGTGATGCTGCAGAAGGTATATGTCTCATGAAGGTCGTAGGGGAAGAAGAGAGCGGGCCTGCGATTACCGAGGAGCAGGTTGCTTTGCTGGGTGAATTGGCCCTCCGTCTCGAAGAACATTTTGGCGATCCCCAGGATATTGAATGGGCGCTTGAGTCTAACGGTTCTATCTCGATCTTGCAGAGCAGACCACTGATAGCGCTTGGTGAAGAACTGAGCGGACTTGCTCATGTTCCCGAATCAAAGGTCGGGCTTCCGGTTATTCTTACCGGTGGTGTAACCGCCAGTCCGGGCGTAGCCAGTGGACCGGCCTTTGTGGTTGCAACAACCGTAGATATGCTCCAATTTCCCCGTGGCGCTGTGCTGGTGACCAAAAATCCCTTGCCTCAGTGGGCAGCGGTCTTAAATAGCGCTGTTGCTGTAGTTACAGACCGGGGAGGCATTACCGGTCACCTGGCAGCCGTGGCACGCGAATTCAAAGTTCCCGCCCTTGTGGGAGCTTCAAATGCTACCAGGGATATCCACAACGGGGATCTCATTACGGTCGATGCCGACGGCCGCACAGTATATGCCGGCCGGGCAGAATCGCTTTTGCAGAAGGGGGCTGAAAAGACAAGTTTAATGCAGGGAAGCCCTGTTCATACCACATTAGACACCGTCCTAAAATATATCGCGCCATTAAATCTTACCGACCCTGACGCGCAAAATTTTACACCCGAAGGATGCCGAACCATACATGACATTACCCGTTTCTCTCATGAGATGTGCTTACGCTCGCTTTTTGATTTCAAAAGGGACACTTCTTTCCCAGGACACTTAGCCAAGAGATTGGTTTTTAATATTCCTATGCAATGGTGGATTATTGACCTGGATGGCGGCTGTAGAGAAGGAGTTGAGGGGGATACGGTTGGGCTTGAAGATATAATCTCTTCCCCTATGTTGACTTTGTGGGAGGGGATAACAGCTGTCCCCTGGAAAGGTCCGCCTCCGATAGATACGAAGGGATTCTTTTCCGTAATGTATGGGGCGACAATGGACAGGAGTCTTGTGCCCGGCATGCGTTCACGTTATGCTGAAAGGAATTACTTCATCATATCCGGGAATTTTTGCCATCTAAGCTCACGATTTGGGTTCCATTTTTCGACAGTAGAGGCTTTTTTTGGTGACAAGGTGGCGGAAAATTACATCTGTTTTAATTTTAATGGAGGCGGAGCCGACCCTGTCCGCAGGGAACGAAGGGCCAACCTCATTAAATTGATACTGGAAAAATTCGATTTTTGGGTGCAGATCAAAGGCGACCTGGTCTTTGCCCGACTGGAGCGGCAGGAAGTCGATTTTCTAAAAGAGAGGCTGAAGGTCCTCGGCCATCTCGTAATGCACACAAGGCAGTTGGACATGGTTCTGTCGAACAGCGCAAGGGTAAACTGGTATGTGGAGGAAACCCTCAAAGAGATTGCGTCCTTTGTGGATATTGCTCAATAAGGGAGTGGTTGAAAGGATGAGTTTTGAATAAGGAAACAGACAGACAGGGCCATTATGCCGGCTTGCGCCCGAGAGTCATGGCGATCATTCTTGGCATAGCATTCGTTCCCCTAATACTCTTGAGCGGAACTATATATTATCACTATAGCGCCACCGTCAAAAAAAAGATCAGGAACGAGTTAAGGGGCATAGCAGAAAACAGAAAAAGCACCATAGATCTTTTTCTTAAAGACCGGGCTA
>JAFDAE010000502.1 GCA_019314005.1 Deltaproteobacteria bacterium
AGAATTATAACACACCTATTTCATTGATGTTAGCCAAAAACAGCCTGTTTAATCATAATAAAAGACTGCAAGCTAAAACAAAGAAAGAACTTACGGGCAACGGACAGGCTCTAAAGTAAAAGCCCGTGATAAAGTTATTCTTGTCTGGACAGGAAAGATTGCATTAATTTTATCATTGGTATTGTTTCATGTAATACTCGCCTGTTACGCATTCAAACCAGATACTTTTGCTGCATTGACTTTTTATCCTGTTTGGGCATGGGGACTTCTTGGCATAACTCTCTCCATTGCTAGTTTTCTTTGCAAAAAATGCATTCCAGTTTTTTTGATTATAAGCTGGCTTGCTTTTACCCTGATCTTTGCTGAAGAACCTCGAAGTCTTATAAGGAGTATTTACATTTCAGATTCAAAGTGGCAAAGGCTCCCTGAGGAAAAAAGAATTGTCGTCATCTCATTGAACTGTGCTGGTGGCAATTTGGGTGCTGTCCGTGAAATACTGCCATATAATCCTGACGTTGTATTACTTCAGGAAGTACCTCCCAGTCAGGAAGATATTCAGGCTTTCGCAGAGGAAATGTTTGAGGGTGATGCTGCAATAGCATATGGACCCGACACTGCAATTATTGTCAGGGGAGAACTTGAAGAGGTGCCTCTTGACAAACCCAGGAATATATTTATGACTCAGGCGCGAATTCGCTTGAAATCAGGATATGAGTCTGAGGTGATTTGTATTCGCTTAAAGCCTCCCGTGATAGACATCAACATTTTATCTCAGGACTGCTGGATTAAGCACAGGGATGATCGAAAATCCAGACGTAAGCAAATTGAGCAAATTATGGAACAAGTCAATAGTATTCCCAGCAAAGTGCCAATTATCCTGGGAGGAGATTTTAATGTTCCTGCCAGGGACGGTTGCCTAAGAGCACTTCAAACCATGTTATCAGATACGTTTTCTAAAGGTGGTGTTGGCTGGGGACATACGGCTCTTAATTCCGTACCACTTTTCAGGGTTGACCAGATATGGGCAAGCTCAGATTTCAATTCTGCATCTGTCTTCGCAAAAAAAACAAAACACTCCGATCATCGAATGGTTATATGCTACTTAGAAGTCCAATGACCCCAAGGAGTTTTTCCCACTGCCTTTTTTCCATCATCAACGATAACATTAAATGGACCTGGTCCATTTATTTGTGGATATATCAGCTACACTTAACCGCCCCAACAGAACTCACAAAATCAGCAGTTAATTTTATTATATATTTGACAAACGCCAAACAGTATGGTATAATACGTCGTAATTGAGGATGAAGCTACACCGAAAACAGGGGGAGGCACAAACCATGCCCACAAAACCACCGCATCAAGTTCCAGGCCAGGAATCTCAATATCAGCATTCCCACCTGATCTGTGCGCGCCCAAAAACGCGAAAAGAACCCAATTTGTTCCATCCCTACCATCCGCCGACCCAAAAATACGAAACGAACCCAATCCTCGCCCCCGTTGTCATCCCGAGCGTCGGGCTGCGGAGCGAAGCGCAGCGGCCCAAAGTCGAGGGATCCACTCAATCACCATCGCCGAAGGCGATTCCAAACAAACAAATCCAATTTACCATCCCCCCCCCCAAATGCGCAAAACAAACCCAATCCCTCGTACCGCCAGCGTCTCGCCGGCCTCCCCAGCCCAAAAATACGAAACGAACCCAATTCCGGCCCGGCCAACCGCCAAAAGCCAACAGCCAACAACCGCTTTTACAAAACAAACCCAATTTCCTCCGGTCTCAAATTTCAGATCTCAGATTTCCCCCACCCATCCAAAATATGCAAAACAAACCCAATTACCGTACCGCTGGCGTCTCGCCGGCCAAACCACCCCCCAAATGCGCAAAACGAACCCAATCCCATCCCGCTGGTACCCCAATTCCGCGAAACGAACCCAATTTCCAGCAACCAATCTACAATATACAGTATACAATCTACAATCCCTCCTGTCCGCGAGATTTGACAAACCTCACCCGGTTGCTTATAATAAATATCTGGAGCAGTACTCTATTAGGCGACCCGATTACTCTTGAAAGGGCGGTTTCATGGAAAACAAGCTAAATAGCAGT
>JAFDAE010000503.1 GCA_019314005.1 Deltaproteobacteria bacterium
GAAACCGGATATCCTGCTCCTGGACGAACCGACGAATCATCTGGATGCCGAAACGGTGGCCTGGCTTGAACGTCATCTCCAGCAGTATGAAGGGACGGTGATTGCCGTCACGCATGACCGGTATTTTCTGGATAATGTTGCCGGATGGATTCTGGAGCTTGACCGGGGAGAGGGCATTCCCTGGAAGGGGAACTATTCTTCCTGGCTCGCGCAGAAACAGCAGCGGTTGCAACAGGAAGAAAAACGGGAAACGGAACGGCAAAAAACCCTGCAGCGAGAGCTGGAATGGATCAGCATGTCGCCGAAGGGACGCCAGACAAAGGCGAAAGCCCGTATCAATGCCTATGAATCACTCATGAACCAGAGCTATGAAAAGCAGGAAAAAGATCTGGAAATCTATATTCCGCCGGGACCCCGTCTCGGAAAGGTCGTTATTGAAGCGGATAATGTGAGCAAGGCATTCGGCGACCGGCTTTTATTCGAAGGGATGACCTTCGCGCTGCCCGCGGGAGGTATTGTCGGCGTTATCGGACCGAACGGTGCAGGCAAAACAACACTCTTTAACATGATAACCAAAGGGGAAACACCCGACTCAGGCACGATAAACGTTGGCGAAACGGTCTCGCTTGCATACGTAGATCAGGAACGGGATACGCTCGACCCGGACAAGACAATTTGGGAGGTAATTTCCGGGGGCAATGATATGGTTAAGCTTGGGGAAAGAGAAATGAACTCACGGGCCTATGTCGGACGGTTCAATTTCTCAGGATCAGACCAGCAGAAAAAGGTGAGCATGATTTCCGGAGGCGAGCGCAATCGCGCTCATCTTGCCTGCATCCTCAAGGAGGGTGCCAACGTGTTGCTGCTTGACGAACCGACAAACGATCTGGATGTGAACACCATGCGGGCCCTTGAAGAAGCATTAGAGCATTTCGGAGGATGCGCCGTCATCATCAGTCACGATCGCTGGTTTCTCGATCGCATTGCCACGCATATCCTTGCCTTTGAGGGAGACAGCGCCGTCGAGTGGTTTGAAGGCAATTATTCCGATTATGAAGCTGACCGGAAAAAGAGACTCGGAAAGGCCGCCGATCAGCCGCACCGGATCAAATACCGGCATTTGACGCGATAATAAACGGGTTCTCCTATGGTCATATATGACACTTTGCAATCATTGGGCGTGACATCTTGAACTTCAAAGATAGAGAAGCATCCGAATACGAACTCCTGTCACTCCCCGCGCTGTAGGCCGTTAAAGACACCATGACAAAAAGCAAACAAATAATGATTATGAATGTTATAAGTTTCATTGGCTCACCTCCATCATAAGAAAAAGATAGAAAATAATGATTGTCAAAATTGCAACTTTCATTGGCTAACCTCCATTATTCATTGATAGTTGGTTTTTTCTAACATATATAAGAAATTTTATCAGTTAAGCAGGTCACCATTCAGGTGTGAAATCCTACTGACAGAGGGTCTTATGAAAGGGACATGAGGGGGCTGGTGGGGAGCGCCGAACTCTTTCATGAATTCCGAAAACAATGAATCAGGGACGCCCGTTGACGTGCTCCAGACTATAAAGACTGTTTACGGAATCACAGAAGGGATAGAGTAGCAATAGGATCAGACTCGAATTAATTTCTTAAACCGAAGGATTTTCCCTATTGGTCTCCTCAATCACCCGATGACATCAGAGAGGAACAATATTATGCTCAAGCGCCATGTGATGAAACGAGACCTTTGCATAACGTCCCCTTTTGACCAATTTCTGCGTCAGTCTCAAATTTTACTCCTCAAAATATCCAATATATTTCTGTGGTTAATCCCGATAGAATCGGGATTGCCTTCCTTGAACTTGAACAAAATTGAACATTCTGCAAAGGTCTCGCAACGATCAAAAGCGTGTTTATTTTGAAGACTCGACATATTCCACGATCTTTTTCGCCAGCGTATTTATCGTTTTCTCGAATTTGCCTTCGTCTTTCTCCAGCAGTGTCAATCTGAAACCTGGAAGCGCGGTAAAGAATGATGTCAGCGGCACCACGCAAATTCCTGTGGATCCGAGGAGATAGTAAACGAAACGCTTGTCATTTTCTATATGGCC
>JAFDAE010000504.1 GCA_019314005.1 Deltaproteobacteria bacterium
CTTCCATGGGGTTTGTCTGGGAAAATAGAATCCTCGGAGCTATTCCCCGAGGGAAAAAAGAGAATCGCTGCCCTTCCTCAGTGGAAAGAAGCAAAAAACATTCAGGGAGACCAATGTAAAAGACGGCTGCTCCTTCAACGAATTCAGGGATTAGATGAAAATATACCGTGGCCTGCTTATCCAGAAGGGGCTGAACGTCATTTCGAAAACCTGCTTGCACAGCCGCCGAGGTCTGCCAGGCGTTTTTCCAATATTGACTATGGTGAATTGAGTTGAGGCAGTACAGAGCTACGATTAGAAACGACGCCAAAGGAATGGATTTATCTTTAAATCGGCACCTCGGTGCCAGCACAAGCATCTGTGCCGCAACAAGGCAAAATCCTGCCGCAGGGATGTAGTTAAATCTGCTTATATAATGCTGCGAGTCGATCAGTCCGAGGGTCGGAAAAGCTGTAATAAATAACCATGCGGCACCGAAAAATATCGCGTTCCGGGATTGATTTTTCTTGAGAAAGCAAAAACCGACGGCAAATAAAAAGACCCCTACTATAAACGGAAGGAGGGCCAGGATTAAGCTGGTTCTTTTGAAAGGCATGGTAAGGTTGCACAATAAGACCCAGTACTTCAAGAACAGGGCTGGATCAAAATACATGTGATAGAGAGTCGGTTGCATGCCTGCGCCCTTGAGTATTCGCAGCCGTGCCAGCATATAGACAAGGGCAATCACGGCATAGGGGACACTCCATATTAAAGATAACAACAAATGTTTGACCTTAGGCTTATCCCTGCGAAACAGGCCTGCTGAGAGAATAAATACGACTGCGGGCAGTATGGCTGCCACCTCCTTTGACATAACGGCTAACAGAGCAAAAGCCAAAGAGGCGCCATACCAGCCATATGGCCTGTTCTCCAAAAAGAAAACCAGGAATAGGAGCGACAAGAGAAAGAACTGCATGCAGAGAATGTCGTGAATGCACGCTAACCAAAAAACCGCCTCGATATGTCCTGTAAATATTGAGAAAATGCAGGCGCTTAGGAAGGCCAGATCATCACTAAATTTGAGCCGAAGGAAGAACCAAAGAAGAATACAGTTGATTACATGAAGTATCGCGATGGCTATATGAAAAGGAAACGGAGCTAAACCAAATACTTTATGAAGCAATACCCATACCAGCATCGAAACCGGTCGATAAAACCACGAGGCGTAACCGTTGATGCCGATATTGAGCAAATTTTCTGTGGTTAAGGTGAATTGGCTTGCCTTAAGACTGAAAATAAAATCATCAGCAAGAAATTCACCATTTATCTTAACAGAGTATATCGCGAGATTAAGACCGATAATGAGGAGAACTGGGATGGCTTTCTTGTACCGCTCGGGCGGACAGCCAGCAATCAATCGATCTACCATACACATATGAGACAATCTTTCCTGATATTAATTCTGAAGTTCAAGCACAGACGCGCAAATCCTTGATTAGGGTTAGTTCATCAACTGAGCTCTCCTGCCGGACCATTGCAGGAATTAGGGAGATGTTGATCCAATGCAGGTGCTTCTGAGAATTAATGGATAAAAGTATACCAGAAAGCAAGGATTCTTGCACGGGAAGCGCTGAAAATGGGGGTGAAGGTTTCACCGGCAAAGGCGGATATTCTTCACCCCCCCCATAGCGCAGCTTTCACCCAATTATTCTTCACCCGTGAAAAATCGAAAAGTCAAGAGTATGGCATCACAATTCGTTACTCGGGAACGGTCATATAGGAAATTCCGGGGACATAGTACCTATTTTATGTTTCTAGCGCCGGGGGCAGAGTCCATAACAAATTGTCCCACTTATTCCGTTAGCAACTACTCGCATGGATTCCCGCCTGCGCGGGAATGACAACAGCGTGTCGGTTGAATATGTTATCACGGATATGTTCTTGATGCAAAATACATTTTGAATCACGAATCACACGAATCTAGACCTGTTTTCACCACCAAGGCACGAAGAAAGAATTTTTTTTGCCACAGAGAACACCGAGAAATACTGGTCGAATAAATTCGAACCTACACAAAGAACGACATTAGAACAGCCAACCACGGATTTTCACAGAGTCCCGCCG
>JAFDAE010000505.1 GCA_019314005.1 Deltaproteobacteria bacterium
ATCCGATTGATGAGGATGCAGCTCGATTCTATCTTCGTTTTGGTTTTGTTGCCTCACCGCTTCGTGAACAACAACTTCTTCTTTTGTTAAAAGATGCACGTCACCTGCTCCTTATGTTTAACAAATAATACTAACAAAACTACCAGCCCTCGTCGTCCTCGTCATCTATTGGGATATAACCAGAGAGGAAAATTCAGAAGATTCAAAAAAATGTTGATGAAATAAACATCCGGAATTATTGTTTTGCATTGGCGAATAAGGAGTTTCCATGAAGGATTTTAAAAATATTAAACTGTCAAAAGATGAACGACGGGCTATAGAAGCAGCGGCTACAATGCTAAAAACCCGATTTTCTGCGAAGGAAGTTATACTTTTTGGCTCAAAAGCGCGTGGGGACTCAGATCAGCATTCCGATATTGACTTACTCTTGATCAGTCCAAACCCACTTCGCTGGAAAGAAGAAAAAGCTGTGGTGGAAGCATTGTTCGACACGGGTATAGAGAACGATGTGATTTTTAGCCCTTTGTTTACATCGTCTAATGAGTGGGAAGGCGGTATATTCAAGCAGTTTCTTATTTATCAGGAAATAATAAAAGACGGAGCTATTGTATCATGAGCCAACAAATCATCATCAAATAAGGAATAATGGTTTTAGCTTGCGCATAGCAAAATATTTGTTAAAATAAAATTACAAAATCAAAGAGTGTTTTCTAAGGTTAAAAAATATAGTTTAAATTATAGGAGAATTCAAAATGCGACCTATCTTCTTAAGTCACTCTAATAAAGATAACAAAATTGTATTAACAATCCAAAAGCATTTATATAAAAACTTCATCCAATCCTGGATAGATAGGTCAGATATTCCACCTGGAGCCAATATTTGGGAATCTATAAGTTCCAGCATACGTAAAGGAAGATATTTCATGCCTATTATATCTAAAAATTATTGTAGCTCTCGTCCTTGTATGGAAGAATTATCAAATGCATATCACCGTTATGTTAAGGGAGAGTTAAAAATAATTCCTATAATTCTAATAGATGAAAAAGAGCCTGATTTTGAATCATTTGCTATAGATAAAACCAATTTAATTAAATCAATAACTGAGAATATAAAGTATGTAGCATTTGATGTTTATGATGAAAGTTCTGGATTAAGAAATGTAGTAGATGCAGTATGGGCACATGAATCTATAAAGTTTAGTCAAATAGAAATTATGGAAATTAATTCCATAAAATTCCAACTTATTAAATTTCAAACTAATGTAAGTAAACTACCATCGGATTTTTTAATGGACTGGGGTTTTAATATAGAAGATTTTATTTCAGAAGGTGATAATGATAAAAAATTAATAAAACCTCTTTTGCCTGTAGCATTTAATGGCGCTGCACCAAATTGGTTAATATCTTTCTTAACTATTCCTTTTAAAAACCAAAGGACAGTTTTTTTGTTTAATAATCGAACAGGTGATTATATTTGTGTTTATTCCTTAGACAAGGACAAAATGATTGGGCAATCGCTAAAAGTAAAATAATTATCACGCTGTTCCCTGTTGATTGGTACTATTGATATAGGTGAACTCAAAGCAATATCTTCAGCATTCAGGTCGTAACAACCCAGTTCATCGGCAACTAACCTGGGTATATACAGTTGTTCAAAAATATTCAGTGTGAACAAATTACTAATCTCGTGTAAATACAAAATGGGGCAGGTGTTACTGATAGCTTCAAGCATTTCCGAAACCTCAGGCAACATCGCCCTTAAGTGCATCACGCTGATATTCAACCTCTTCCAATACTCCTGTACTAAGTTCCTTCAGCGTGTGCTCGCGAGAAATCCTACCAGACAGATATGCCTCAAGCAATTATAGTGTCACGGTAGAGCGCACGTATCCCCTCACAAACGGCTTGAACAAGCACTGTTGTAGCGTCAAGCCCGCGTTGGTCAGCTACAAAAGCCAACTCACGGGACAGGGTGGTTTCATTCATTGTCAGTTGCGCCAAATTAATGGAAAACTTTTTTGAACTGGCAGAGACCCTGCCATGTGATTGCAAGTTTCAACTGCCGCGAGGAAGCTATCCTTCTCCGGTATTATATCTGCT
>JAFDAE010000506.1 GCA_019314005.1 Deltaproteobacteria bacterium
AACATCCTCTCCACTTTGATAATATCACTAATAATGATCTTTTTTATGTGGTGAATTCAGGTTTTAGGTTCAAGGTTGAACCGTGAACCGTGAACCCCTGAACTTTGAACCTGAGCAGTTACTCTTTTATTATCATAAAAAAAGGCTTTGCAAATATGCAAAGCTTTTTTTTAAACTTAAACTCAAATAGTATGTATCTTAATTACACACATCCGGTCGGTTTGGGCAGTCCTGCCATTTTACAGGCGCCTTTGCCTGGTCCTGACGGAAAAAGCTCATAGATATATTTCAGCTTGAAACCGGTCGTCTTGGAAAGAATACGAACCATGGGTGCAATACCATTCTTCTTATAATAGTCTTGCAATACATTAATCACCTTATGGTGTTCGTCAGTCAGTTCCTCGATACCTTCTTCCTTTTTTACGTGCTGTATCCACTCCGGACAAAAATTTTCAAAATTGTCGATGAATCCGTCTTCATCAACCTCAAAACTTACTCCCCCAAATTCAACTGTTGCCATGAAATAAATCCTCCTTTCGTAATACGAATAATTGACAGTATTTTATTGGCCTGTCGCCACGCCTTTTTGAACTAAGCCATCCTAATATAGAACCCACGTATATAGGATACAAATCTTTTTGTCAACATGAAAATATAGAGAAGGGTTCAGTGAGCCTCGTTTTCGATCTCTCTCTTAAGTTCACTAAGATGGCTTTGAGCAAAATCGATTTCAGGATCAAGCTCAAGGGCCATCTCATAAAGTTTGATGGCCTCGGTATTATGTCCCAATGCTTTTAAGTTGGCCCCAATGTTAGCATAATCAATGGCGGAACCAGGGTCGATTTCCAGGACCTTTTCGAAGCGGGTTATTGCCTGCTCGTATGCTTTTAACTTAAAATGGCAGTATCCTAACTGCTGATGGATTTCTTTCGATAGGTTGTCGTGGCTGAGACCTTCTACAAATATCCCGATAGCCTTTTCATATGCGCCCATGTCGCGATACGCGATTCCTATGTGGCAATATACGCTCGCCCTGTCTGCCGGCCGGGGGTCAAGCGAGAGCGCCCGCTCAAAATGTTGAAGGGCCTTTTCCGGCCGTTCAAGCATTTCATAAGCATATCCCAAAAAAAACTCCACCTCGTAGCGATGTGTGTAAAGAATCGACACCTTTTGCGTCTCTTCAAGGGCTCTGTGTGCGTCAGGCAACTGGGAAATTAGCTTGGCAGAATGATAACAGACATCATTATCTCTGGTTCTGCCCCTGAAGTGCGCCCCGGGAATAATCGTATAAGCAACCGGAATCTTTAGGCTTGGGTGCGTCATGTCCACCGCAAAGACATCGAGACCGATACAGGAAAGAGCCTCTACACACCGGTCGATTTCGACCTTCAAGTTGTTGTCTGCCAGATCGGGAAGTGTTTGCAAATCAACGACTTCCTCATCAGATGTCACGTAGGATGCTTCTTGTAGATCGACAAACTTGGGAAGCGTGGGGCTGTAAGTAGTCTGATTTTGAAAATCACCGGCCAATTGAGCAATTTCGGTCAGCGCCCGTATGACCGATTTTTCCGGACTGGTCGTAGTGCCGGCAGTAAATATAATCTCGCTGGAATGAGGGAAGGTGCTTGGGTCGTATGCAAGAGCCCCTACAGTAGGTATCCCTGTAACGAGTGAAAAATCCTTTAAGTATACCTTGATTCCGTTTTGTTGAAACTTCTGTATCAGCTCCTTGCCGGCCGGATCTTTAATAGATTCCAAGGAGATAGTAGGAGTAGGTCGTTTTTCGTGGCTGATTATGGAAGAGACGTGCCGTTCCACCACTTCGCATAGCCCCTGGAGGAGTGCCTCCTCTACGGAGTTGCCCGCCGCCGGTCCGTTATATTCGTGAATAGTATAAAACCATCCAATGGGAACGTAGAGTTCCTTGCCTGTTTTTATATCTAACGCTTTTGTCCATGTAAGTGGCAGATTTTCAAATAATTTTGACGCTGCTTCTGTTTCCGGTTCAGGGTCATGTACAGAAAGAGGAATATGATGAAATGGAAGAGCATGGTCTTTGATCGCGCCGTAAGTTGTTTCGAGGAATTGATTTTC
>JAFDAE010000507.1 GCA_019314005.1 Deltaproteobacteria bacterium
ATGGATGATTAGTTTTTTTGGGACAGTCTATTACGGATGCGTTTCAATATTCTTGGCAGCCTTACAGTCAGTTTTGTGGACTTCTTTTGTGGGCTAATTCGAGGATTGATTGGTTCCTCTAAAACTTCAGGCCATAAGTTGAGAATCACTTTGTGATATAACTGATAACCTGGAGGGTCCCTGTACTCTTGATCTACTGATAACATGTCTATCAAAAGCGCCCTGCAATTGAATGGAGCGAGGACTTCCTGGACTATATCCCACTCTAATTGACTCATTGCCTGCCAGTTTCCCATTCTTTGCTCCCAATAAAAGAGGTCTAAAAGCTTAATGTTATATGTCCTGGGGACCTCTGAAAGCCACTTGTTAAAGGCCTTGATGACAAAGGGACTATCCTCCATTTTCATGAGCCAGGCCAACTTTTGAGACGTTACATTCCCATTCTCCGGCTCTGGTAGTGTGAATACTTGACGTCCCCTTGCAATCTCGCAGGCGTTACCCTTTACACAAACTCTGTCTTGGGGATAACAATCGAATAAACCCTGTGCCATTCTGCCCCATAGTGCGTGTGCTGTAACCACATTTTTGTTGTAAATTTTTTTGAATTCATTGTCCATACGAGCCGGGTATCTCATAATATTATATTTTAACCCCAACTTCGGCAGGAGCCTGGAGGGTATTATTACATCTCGATCATTGCTTCCTCTCAACATAGAAAAGTAGTAGATCTTATGGCTCACTTCCCTGGAGGCCGCCAAAAGTAAGCGAGAATCCCAGCCGGCAGTTATAGTTAATGATAGTTTGAATCTGTTGAAGGCGCTTTTCATCAATCCTTTTAATCCCGCAGATGTCCTTTCTATGCCTTCTTCCAGTGATAAATATTTCAAGTCCTCATGTGGCCAAAACCTGTGGTACGAGCCCTTCTCCAAGTCTAAATAATGGTTCGGTAATAAGTGCTTTATTCCTTTGAATGGGGACGTATCTCCAGGCCACCAGTATTCTCTAAGGCCTTTGGATTCATAATTCGTAATGAAGCCCAAGGCCTTCTTATCCATTGTCAGGTTCATTAATTGTGCAATCATTCCCGGTTGAGATGCACACCACAGATTGCTTGAGAATGAGAGATCGGTATAAAAAAGTTGTCTAAAACCTGCTGGATCATTAAAGAGCCTAATCTCTTGACCGTTGTCGACGATAAGGATCCATCTACCCCCGTACATATAAGTGTATTGAAAGAAGTTATCCAAACCATCACAAGTGTCAAGTTTACGGACCAAGCTATCAATTATGTCCTGATCTTGCGATAGTGGATCATTCGGGTCCAAGATGTATCCTAAGAGAGTTATAGATTTGGCCCTGTAGACAGTTTGGCGTCTATTCAAATCTGGATGTACAGTTAAGCAAATATTATCTCGTACCTTTATTCTTTTCCAGGATGGGAAATCTTCGATGAAATGTGGCCCCAAAATGAACTGACGCCTAAATAGCAGCTTTTCCAATGTTGAAATGTCATATTTTCCCTGTGGCAACGTCATGTCCTCCGCACTATTTCCGCTTCATGCTGTGACATTGTAAATAAAGTCTTTGATGATTGAGGGGCGCCAACTGAAGCACCGCAGATGAAATGACACTCGATTTGGCTAATATTTACCATTCTTCCGGCGACTGATAGCATGGTAGAGAAAAAGCTCCATATCCCTTTCTGAGTTTTTCTATTTCTTGCTTGGAAACCTGACCCTTCCAGGCTTCAATCATACTCAGACTATCTCGGGATGTTGAATCGAGTTGCTCCCTGTTACGCGCAGAGGTCTTATCCTGAATAAACTTTTCTATCTTTTTGTCCCACTTAAGGCAAGCAAAATTGAACAAACTTCGGAAGACCTTTAGTGGTTCTGCGCATAATTCTTCGTATCGGACCACTATGCTGTCATCGTAGCCTTTCAAGACATCCAGAGAAGCATGCAGTCGGGCACTCAGTTTTGTGCCTTCTGCCTCACCAATCTCTTTCCACCAGCCAAGTTTTCGATGACTTAGTGCAACTGCTGCGGGGTGACGAACAAGAAAAATAACTCGCGGATGATATTTCCGCAACGGTGAACCAAAGCCCACTGTGACGGATACTTAACAACACCAGGGGCATCGGGGAAATAAGGAATACCTTTAAAACTAAGATCAGCGAGACGTTTATATAACTTATCCGGAATCACTGGATCGACCCTGAAAATAAAATCCCTATTGTGGTGAAGATAACCCTGCGTGATTGGTTCACGGAGATACAAAGCGTTAGCAGCGTTCCCCAGTGTTTCCCCGACCCAACTGGAACCACTGCGTGGGTTCGAAAGAACTAATATAGGAGGAGCCAAGGTTTTTATGTATCTCCCAATCAATATGCTTGGTACACCCAGGTGAGCCCAAAGTAATTCGCGACGGTATCGACCCGATTCAGACCGCAAGCAAGCAACAGTTGACGCAGCAAGCGCCCGAAATCTTCCTTCTCTATATTTTCGGTAAATACGTCTGATAAGTTCCATGTACGTTAAAGTCCCAAACCACAAATGATACGATAGAGAAGAGACACCTTAATGCATCCTTATATCGCAGAAAAGACTGAACACGATACCTTGAAAGTTCATCTCACAAGGATTTTGCGATCTGTGCGGTTAGCCATTAGCGGTTAGCAATTAGCATAAGAAATTTTAGAGAATTTAATAAACAGATCAATGAGGTAGAACAGTTTTATCCAACAGCTAATGGCTAAATGCTAACCGCACAGGTTGGGATTTTGCGAAGAGTGATGGAGGTAAGAGCCGACAAACTCAAAGCAATGCTGGAAAGAGATTTTTGGTGTATGCTTTTTTTGTGCTATCTTTGTGGCATCAAATCCATTTCACTGTAACTTTTTTTCTTTTTCACTGTAACTTTTTTTTCTTTTTCACTGTAACTTTTTTTTTCTTTGAGCAGTTTCCACTTGCTACCCTTTTCTACAAAGGTGATCGTATCGAACGATGTTTGACCATATGAGACAACTTCAATGTCGACAGCCATGCAATTCCCGGCAAGAGGATTAAAGCGAATAACTTTAAATTGTGCGCCTTCATAGTATTTTTTCAAGAAGATTTTCTATGAGCTTACCCCGTCGTTGACTAAGATCATCGGACAATAAGAGACTGAGCGTGTGAACATCTCCTTCCTTTAGCGCACTGAAATATTGCTCCAAGGCTGTATTAAGTGCGGTATCTGTCGCTAAGGCTTCATTCATGATAAAGCTTCCGGTAATAACAATAAATACGATTACGAAATTCATATGTTTTTTCA
>JAFDAE010000508.1:0-849 GCA_019314005.1 Deltaproteobacteria bacterium
CCCCCCCCCCCCCCCGTCTTGCCCATCAAATGGGTCTCCACTTCCCTGAAATACGGAGACATTATCGTGAAATTATATTATATATCCCTATGCTGTTGAAATTCGACACAGACAGGTAGTGTCGGTATATTAAACCGTTAGATTTGAGAGAACATTCAGGATTACTATGTCATTTGATCAACTTGGCCTTCGGGTCGAACTGCTTAAGGCCATTAAAAACAAAGGGTACACCGCTCCCACCCTCATACAGACCAAGGCCATTCCCGTTATTCTCGAGGGACGGGACATTCTTGCCCGTGCCCAGACCGGAACGGGGAAAACAGATGCGTTTGCACTCCCGTTGGTCGAAATTATGAGCCGGCAGAACGGCAACGGACGACACCCCCGCGCACTTGTCCTGACCCCCACGCGGGAACTGGCGCTTCAGGTGGGAGAGACCATCAAGTCTTATGCAAGGCGGGCCTCTTTGCGATGCACCGTGGTTCACGGTGGGGTGCGCATCGAATCGCAGATCAATCGGCTGAAGCGCGGCGTCGATATTCTTGTGGCCACACCTGGCCGCCTGCTGGATCTTGCCGGCCAGAGGCATCTGAATTTTTCTCGTATAGAGTTTCTGGTTTTCGACGAGGCGGACAGAATGCTGGATCTGGGATTTAATGAGGAGATTTCCGAGATCCTCGATCTCGTTCCGGATGAACGCAAGACCATGCTGTTTTCAGCTACCTACACTCAAGAGGTCCGGGACCTTGCCGGAAGAATGCTGCAGGATCCGGAATATATCGAGGTGACGCCCGGCAATACGGCGGCAGAATCGGTTGTCCAGAAGGTTCACCTGGTGGATCGTTTAAA
>JAFDAE010000508.1:872-2963 GCA_019314005.1 Deltaproteobacteria bacterium
TCCACCTGATCGCCAGGGGAGACTGGGCACAGGTACTGGTCTTTGTCCGTACAAAACACGGGGCAAACAAGCTTACGGAAAAACTTGCCGCACAGGGGATCAGTGCCACTGCCCTGCACGGCAACAAGAGCCAGTCTTTCCGGACACGTACTCTCGAAGCGTTCAAGAACGGTGAGATCCGCATCCTTGTGGCAACGGATCTGGCCGCAAGAGGCCTGGACATAAGCAATCTGCCCTATGTGGTTAATTATGATATGCCGGGCATTGCCGAGGATTATGTTCACCGGATTGGTCGCACCGGCCGTGCGGGTGTCAGCGGCATTGCCATCTCGCTTGTCAGCCACGAGGAAAGGCCTTATCTGCAGGCCATTGAAACACTGCTGAAACAGAAGATCCCGGTGGAAAAGGTCCACGGCTACACAGTGGACAGCGACGTCCCGGATTTTGTTCTCTTTCGGCCCACCAGCCTGTCCAGTGAAAAAAAAGCAGACACGGCCCTGAAAGAGATGGTCGTTAAAAGAAATGCTTCAAAATCGCGAACGAAAACCACTGACGCGAAAACGACGGGTTCCGGTAAAAGCTGGGGATCGAAAACGGCGGGTTCCGGCAAAAGTTCGAGGCCGAAAACGACAGGTTCCCACAAAAGCTCGGGACCGGAATCGAAATCCCGATCCGGCAGGAGAAGCGATAATGCGGGGAAAAAACCGTCCCGATCACGATCACGCTCTTCTCAATCTTCTAAACAAGGCAAACCCGGGGGGAGAAGATAGGAGATTATGACTCGAAGATGTAGGATGGGCAAAGCGTAGCGTGCCCATCAAAGGGCTGGAATTTATTCCTTCCGTGACCTTTAGAAAAGGCAAGAAGTATGGAACAACTGATTTATGGTTCAGCGGCGACCCTCGCTAAAGCAATACGAACCGGCGAGGCATCTTCAAAAGAAATAGTGAATGCTTATCTCAGGCGCATCGAGGAGGTCAATCCCAGACTGAACGCAGTTGTCCAACTATCGGCAGAGACAGCACGTGATCAGGCATTGAAGGCAGACGAGGCATTGGCGCGTGGCGATATTGCAGGTCCATTGCATGGCGTGCCGATGACGCTCAAAGATTCCTTTGATTCGGCAGGCATTGTCTCTACCGGAGGCACGATGGGAAGGGCGACCTTCGTGCCGTCACAGGATGCAACAGTCATGTCCCGTTTGCGTGCCGCTGGCGCCATACTCCTTGGAAAAACCAACACGCCGGAACTGACGCTTTCTTACGAGACCCATAATTTAATCTACGGGCAAACGAATAATCCGTATGATCCCGCGTGTTCCCCAGGAGGCAGCAGTGGTGGCGCAGCTGCTATTGTTGCCGCTGGTGGCGCTGCTTTTGATATCGGGAGTGATTATGGCGGGAGTCTCCGGTACCCGTCACACTGTTGTGGTGTTACCACCATCAAACCCACTTCAGGTCGTGTCCCGCGGACCGGGCATATTTTACCCTTCGGGGGCGTTCTGGATTCTTTTCAGCAAGTCGGACCAATAGCTCGGTATGTGGAAGATTTGAATCTGATTCTTCCATTGATTTCCGGGCCGGACTGGATTGATCCCTCCATTGTTCCGATGCCTTTGTGTAGGCCCGATGCCGTGGATATCAAAAAGCTTCGCGTTGCATTCCATACGGATAATGGAATTATTTCTCCCTCTGCCGAAACCGCGAATGCTGTCCGTGAGGCAGCGATACTGCTTGAGAGGGAAGGGGCAATGGTTGAGGAAATCCTGCCCAATGGCATCGAGCAGTCGTACGATATCATGATGGGGCTGTTGTCTGCGGATGGCGGTGCATCGATGCGGAGATTATTGCAGGAAGCCGGTACGAAAGAACACACGCTTCCGTGGCTGGCGGTTGCGCAGCCTGTTGACGCCACCCGGTTTGATGCATTGATCATGAAATGGTACCAGTTTCGCAGCACCATGCTGACTTTTTTAAAAGATTATGATGTGATCCTGTGCCCGGTAAATGCTTTTCCCGCTTTGCCGCATGGATCCATTAAAGATGACTTGCGGGCTTTCAGTTACAGCATGACCTACAACCTCACAGGATG
>JAFDAE010000509.1 GCA_019314005.1 Deltaproteobacteria bacterium
CCCCTGCCTGATTGACCATGCCTGAAGCTTACCCTTCACTTTTGTATAATACCTTATCAGCCCAAGGAGGCTATGGGCTTTTTCAATAAATTTGTCAATCGCCTCAGAATCTATCCCAAGGGCTTGTTCATACTCTTCCTTTTCTTCGTCCGGAAGCTTTGATATTTCACTCTCAACTTTCGCCGATATTTCCACGCAATCAATTCTCTCTCCCCTGGAAGCAATTGCCGTATCTATTCGATCAAAACCTCCTTTAGCTTCTTCTGCGGTATTAATCACAAAAATTACAGGTTTTGCCATAAGCAGGTTTAACTCACGAAAAATATCCCTTTTATGATGGGCAAAGCTATTAATATCAATCTTCTCCCGTCTGGAAAGCCGCCCTCGGATTTCATTCAGAAACTCAAGGTCTTTTCTTTCTTTTTTCTTCTGCGCTTTTGCGCTTACTCCTTCTTTTTCGATCCACGATTCAACACGCTCAATATCTGACAGAAAGAGTTCCGTCTCGACAATTTCCATATCCCTTACCGGATCAATATTTCCCTGAACATGGCTTACATCCGAATCATCGAAAGCCCTCAAGACATGAGCCAATACATCAGCCTCCCTGATATGATGAAGAAATTTGTTTCCCAATCCTTCTCCCCTGCTGGCTCCCTTAACTAACCCGGCAATATCTACGAATTTGATTGTTGCCGGAATTACTTCATCCGGATTAATAATCCCTGTCAGCTTTTCAAGCCTTTTATCCGGAACTGCTACAACGCCCAGGTTGGAATCTATAGTACAAAAGGGATAATTTGATGCCTCGGCGGAAGTTTTCGCCAAGGCGTTAAAGAGGGTTGATTTCCCCACATTGGGAAGCCCGATAATGCCAACTGTCAGCGCCATAACACCCCTTTCTTTTTACGTAATACTCCAGGATTTTAAGACGATTAAGGGTCAGCGCTACGCTGTCCGATTCAATCGCCATATTCAACCGCCGTTTAAGTTAAGCATCATAATTATAGAACAAAAGAAAGCCCCTGCCCATGAGATATTGGGCAAGGGCTTTAAGCTTTGCTCTATTTCGTTCAACTGACAACTCCGGATACGTGCTTAAGCCGATCAACTCCAATAGTCAATATGCAAAACCCGCGTGTGTATCAGCATAACTTTATAACATAAGCAAAGGAGCAAACACTAAAGATACTACAGACATAAGCTTTATCAGAATATTCATACTCGGTCCGGATGTATCCTTGAATGGATCGCCTACCGTGTCTCCAACGATCGAGGCAGCGTGAGTCTCCGTTCCTTTGCCTCCCAAATTCCCTTCCTCTATCCACTTCTTCGCGTTATCCCAGGTTCCACCAGCGTTCGACATAAATATTCCCATCAGAACACCGGTAGCCGTAGCGCCTGCCAGGAACCCTCCGAGAGCCTCGGGCCCAACCAGGAAACCAACCAGAAGTGGCGAACCTACAGCAATAATTCCAGGAAGAATCATCTCTCTAAGAGCAGCCTTTGTGACAATATCAACGCATTTTCCCTCGTCAGGTTCAGCCGTACCCTCCATAAGTCCTGTTATTTCTTTAAACTGCCTCCGTATCTCCTTTACCATTTTATTGGCAGCCCTCCCTACTCCCTTCATAGTCATTGAAGCCATCATAAAGGGCATCATCGAACCAAGGAAAAGGCCTATAACAGTAGTAGGAGAAGAGAGATTTATCGACTCCAGCCCTACCGTTTTCTGATAAGCGCTAAAAAGCGCCAGAGCAGTCAGCGCGGCTGACCCTAGAGCAAACCCTTTTCCTACAGCGGCAGTCGTGTTGCCTATGGCATCCAGTTTGTCAGTCACCTTTCTAATATCTTCGCCAGCTCCTGACATCTCGGCTATTCCCCCGGCGTTGTCGGCAATAGGGCCGTACGAATCGGTGGACATCACAATGCCGATGGTAGAAAGCATGCCTACGGCTGAAATAGCTATCCCATATAGGCCGCCGCCGAATTTAAAAGAAACAAATATCGCGATAACAAGAGTTATTATAGGCAGGATAGCGCTCTGAAATCCAACCGCCAGACCGGTAATTATTGTTGTCGCCGG
>JAFDAE010000510.1 GCA_019314005.1 Deltaproteobacteria bacterium
GATTTTTTAATCACCTTTGATGAGAACAATCTCTATATAGCCTTCCGCTGCTATGATCCCGATCCTTCAAAGATAAGAGCCCATCTCATGGACAGGGATGCGATGGAGACGTTTATTCAGGATGATCATGTCTCTTTCATAATCGATTTTTTCAATGATGAGCGACGCGGATTTCAGTTTCGTGTCAATCCCCTGGGTGTTCAAGCTGATGCCAACTTCAGTGAGATGGAAGGATATGAGGATTTTTCCTGGGACGCCATATGGGATTCAAAGGGCAGGATTACGGAGTTTGGCTGGGTAGCCGAGATCTCCATTCCCTTCAACCAGCTCCGTTTCCCGCAGACCAAAGAAGTTCAGACATGGGGAGTAAGTGCGGAGCGCTCTTATCCTCGCAATGTTCGCCACCGCATCTCCTCACACAAGAGAAAGAGAGATATCAACTGTTTTATCTGCCAGTTTAACAAGGTCACCGGTTTCCAGGGTATGAAGACAGGATTAAATATTGAAATCGATCCCACTTTGACTGCCAACCGGACGGATACACGGACGGATTTCCCCTCCGGAGATGTCAAGAATGGAAAATTCAAGACGGATCCTGGAATCAGCCTGAGATGGGGGATCACACCAAATTTGATACTGAATGCAGCTGTCAATCCCGACTTTTCTCAGGTGGAGGCTGATGTGAAGGAGCTAGAAATCAACCGCCGGTATGCCATCCGGTATCCGGAAAAAAGACCCTTCTTTCTGGAAGGGGCTGATTTTTTCCTCACTCCCATCGAGGCAGTATTCACCCGGACCGTAGCCGACCCTGATATAGGATTTAAATTCACTGGGAAGATGGGCAAGAATGCGCTCGGTATTTTCGGCACCTTCGATCGTCTCAACAATCTTCTCCTGCCTTCAAACCAGGGATCATTTTCAACTTCGCTTGACCAGAACGTCGGGGGCGGCGTTTTTCGTTTCCGCCGGGATATTGGTCAAAATTCATCTCTGGGGGTTCTGTATACCGGCAGGAGTGGGGAAAACTACTATAACCATGCGGGAGGGATGGACGGATTTTTGCGCCTGTCTCAGACAAAAACAGTGACCTTCCAGTATCTGCACTCTGAGACAGATTACACCCCGGAGATCGCCACCGATTTTGATCAAGATGATTCCTTTTCAGGAGAGGCCCTGTCTTTCCGGCTTAATCACCAAAGCCGGGAGTGGGGCTATAACTTATCTTATAGGGATTATTCCCCCGGTTTCCGGGCTGATTTCGGATACATCCCGCGTGTTGACACTCGAACCGGTCAGTGGGGCATTTCTCGTTATTTCTGGGGAAAACAGGGCGACTGGTATGATATGATCTTGTTGGTTGCCCAAGGAGGTGCGACTTTCGATTATGATGGGAACCGGACAGACAGCGATGTACATGTATACAGCATTTATAGGGGGCCCTTACAAACCGAACTCAGTGTTATCTATGCCCGGAAACGGGAGCTATATGCCAATACAAAGTACGACCTGGATCAATGCCAGATCACCGGTAACATCAAGCCTATAGGCGGGCTGCGCCTGCACATGAGAACCCACTTCGGGGATATGATCGACTACAGCAACCTGCGGCTGGCATGGCACATGATCCTGAATCCCACAGTCGAATTCAATCTGGGGAAACATTTCAACGTAAATCTCCGGCATAACTACATGTACATGTCTTTTCACGGCGATGAGATATTCACAGCTAACCTGACCCAGGTGGGGCTGATCTACAACTTCAGCGTGCGGGCCTTTGTCCGGGCTTTCATCCAGTACCAGGATATCTCAAACAATCCCGACCTGTATACATTCCCCATTTCTCCCAAAAACAATACCCTTTTCACCCAGTTTCTGTTTTCCTATAAGGTGAATCCACAGACGGTACTGTTCATCGGGTATTCGGATGATTATCTCGGATATACCGGAATCGACATCCTGCAGAAAAACCGGACGTTCTTCATGAAGATCGGCTATGCCTGGCTTAAGTAGGGACAGGAAAATCTCCTCCCCCGGAACCTATTTTCCCTATAACCATCCCCGGGCCGACTCCGGC
>JAFDAE010000110.1 GCA_019314005.1 Deltaproteobacteria bacterium
GGAACCTCTCATGCCCCCATTGCGAGAACGGCTGGAACAGGTAAAGACGCTCTGTGCGGCCTTTCACCCCGATTCTATAAACTGGCGATTCGATCCTATAACCTTTTTTCAAACAAACAACAGCCCCCTGCTAAATAACCTGGATAACCTTGACCGGATTGCAGATAAGATGGCCGACTTCGGAATTAGCCGATGCATTACGAGCTTCATGGATGATTATCCCAAGATCAGAAAAAGGATAAAAAAAAGACCTGAATTTTCTTTTTGTTATCCCTCAATGGATACCAAAGTCACAATCATTACAAAAATGGAACAAAAACTGGCTGAAAGAAATATATCCCTTTACGCCTGCTGCGAAAAAGATTTGTTAAAAGCATTGCCGGTCAATTCTCATATAAAACCAAGCTCTTGTATCCCTAATGACCTTTTTGTAAAACTGTTCGGGTGTACCCTATCCCTCAAAAAGGATGCTGGTCAGCGTGTCCGGCTCGGCTGCGGGTGCAAGACATCTAAGGATATTGGATCGTACAGTATCCATCCATGTCATAATCGGTGCCTATATTGCTATGCTAACCCTGCGTCAATGTGATTAAAATTGATGGTTTCGCAAAAAGTCATTTGTCCCCTCCCCTGGTGGGAGGGGACAAAGGGGAGGGGGAAGATAAGCATCTGAAATATCATTTCTATTCACCCTCACCCCAGCCCTCTCCCATTGAGGGAGAGGGAGGTTTTGGACTTTGTACGAAACCACCCAAATTAAGGCCTTTTCGGAGTCGTCAAAGAAATTGACAAAAAATTAAAGCAATGGTATAAAATATATAGTATAATCCTTTTTTTAACAATGTTGTTTTGGGAGGATTCCTTTGTTCGGATTGGGTATACCGGAAATCATTATTATCGCTATTATCCTCTTGCTTATCTTTGGCGGCAAGCGTCTTCCTGAGATCGGAAAGAATCTGGGGAAAACAGTAAAAGAACTCCGGAAGGTAAAGGAAGAGATAAGTGAGGAGAAAAGTACCGCAAAACCGACACAAAAAGATAAACAACAGGGGCCGGAGGGTACAAAATCGATTCAGGAGACCCTTGCCAAAAAGGTGATCGACCAGATCCCTGTGGCAAGAGACGCCAAAAACTTAAAGGATAAGGCAGATAAGATAAAGGATATTCTCAAATAATAATTGCTGATCTCTTATAAAGCCGTTACTCTGCTATAGGAGGCTGTCCGAGAATTCTGATCCTACTGCAAAAGAGTGAGAAACGGCCCAAATCTCCGCAAGTTTTCGTCAAATAGGCCTGCTATTCTCCTCAAATTTGCGAAAATTTTATTTTGTCTCGTTCTCACTCTTTTTCGTTACGGACATAATTCTCGGACAGCCTCCTAGTAAATCCTATTTTTTGCCCTCTACAGCCTGTCGAATAAAAAAAGAAGTACTTCTGCTGTCAGGATAAAAAAAGTACTTCTGCTATCAGGAAATTTTGGAAAATGACTGCTGCTCCCAACATTCTCATAGTGGACAATGATCCCAGAATCTGCCAGAGCCTAAAATATCTCCTTACCGAGCAAGGCTATGAGACAGACATGGCATATACGGGCGGCGAAGGAATAAACCGATTAACAGAAAAACCATACTCAGTCGCCGTAGTAGATATGGTTATGCCGGGTATCAGTGGACCGGATCTCATGGAATATATCAGATCCTATTATCCGGACACCATTGTCATAGCAATGACCGGCTATGTGTCAACCGAGTCGGCTATAAAGGCCTTGAGAAGAGGAGCCTATGATTATCTAATAAAGCCTTTCGAATTTGAGACATTACAGGAAGTAATTCAAAACGCCCTTAGCGCTATACACTCAAAAATTTCTTCTGAATCATCCAGCAACATATATCAAGCATTAGTGGAGAACTCTCCCGACATTATTTATACTCTTGATCCGGAAGGAAGATTTAGTTTTGTTAATAGCACGTTTGAAACGCTTTTAGGCCTTTCGACTGATAAATTTATTGGTGTCCCTTATACCTTCATTGTTCATCCTGAAGATATCGGGAGGGCTAAATGGCACTTAAATGAACGTAGAACAGCAGAGCGTTCTACCAACGGACATGAACTGCGGCTAACGACAAACGGAAGTGTAAGCACACACGATCATGTCGTTGTGGAACTCAACGCCTTTGGTATGTATGAAAAAAATCGTAACTTAGCGGCAGGCAAAAAATTCATAGGCACATATGGAATCGCAAGGGATATTACCCAAAAACGAAAAATTCAAGATAAGGCCCTTGAATTAAAAAGGATGGCAAGCATTCGTACTCTTGTCGGTGGAATAGCCCATAATTTTAATAACGCACTTTCAGTGGTATCCGGGTATACATCTCTCTTTGAAACAAAATTACCCCATAACCAACAGGCACATAATGACCTTCAGGCCATTAAAGAGGCCACCGACAGAATGGTGAATCTTACCCATAAACTTTTAGCCTACTCAGAACAAGTTGAGCACAAAAAAAAGCCGATAAATCTTCATGATACGGTCAAAAAAGTAGTCCAACGGGTCTCTAACACCATAAGGCCTTCTATCACCCTGGAAATAGATCTGAGTCCTAAGTTAAGATTAGTCGAGGGAGACCCTTTCAAGATAGAACAGGTCCTTATGAGCCTTGTTATGAACGCGTGCGAAGCTATCGAAGACCGAGGTGTAATGCGAATCTCGGCCAAAAACGTACTTGTCTCCCCTGAATTTCGCGCTAAGCATCCGGAATTGGGTAAGGATAAATATGTTCTGCTGCGGGTCAAAGACACAGGGGTTGGGATGGATGAAGCCACCCGCAAACGGGCTTTTGACCCCTTTTTTACTACTAAATTTACAGGACGGGGGTTAGGGCTTTCCTCAGCGCTTGGGATAATAAAGGGTCATGGAGGGCATATATACATTAACAGCCGAAAGGGACAGGGAACTACGGTTTCGGTTTGCCTCCCACTTGCAAAAGAGGCAACTAAAAAATTAAAGAAAATTGAGACAAAAAATATTCACAGAAACAATGAAACCATGCTGATTATAGAAGACAAAGGGATTACCCTCGATGTCACAGAAAAGTTTTTCTCAAAACTCGGTTACACTGTTTTAAGGGCAACTAACGCCCAGGAAGCGCTTAAGACGCTAAAATCGCGTCCGGATATATCGCTTGCTGTTATGGACATTGACTTACCGGATATGGATGGCACTGCACTTTATCCCAACCTTAAAAAAATACGTCCTGACCTAAAAGTAATAGCCTGTAGTGGATACCCCCTTGACGGGGTGCGCAAAAATATGCTGGCTGCCGGAGTAGACGACTTTATCCCGAAACCGTTCCGTTATACTGAGCTCGCGCAAAAAATCCGAAAAGTCCTTGACAAGCAGGCACAAAAGGCTTGAATTTTAACTGTTCGCACTCAATTGTAGTATCAGCTTTGTAAAAAGCTCCACAAGATCAGCATCCCAATACCCCCGTCCGGCTTCATCCCGCAATATTTGCAGGGCCTTTTCCACCGACATGGCAGAACGATACGGGCGGTTCGATGTAAGAGCGTCATATACATCGCAAACAGCTATAATCCTTGCCAGGAGAGGGACCTGATCACCCCTTAGCCTGTCTGGATATCCACTTCCGTCAAGTCTCTCATGGTGGTGTCTGATTATGGGGAGTATATTCCTAAGTGACTTCAAATTGCCGCAAATTTTGTAGCCAAGAGCCGGATGAGAACGAATAACCTCAAATTCGGCTGTGGTCAACCGACCCGGTTTTTTGAGAATTGCATCGGGGATACCGATCTTCCCAATATCATGAAGGACCCCCCCTTGTTTTAGGTGGTCAATCTCCGTACCTGAGAGCCCCAACTCTTTTCCCAGCATACTCGCATACCTGGAGACCCTATCTGTATGACCCTCCGTGTATGCATCCTTTGCCTCCACTATATCAGCCATAGAGTAGATAATATTTTCCGCACTGTCCAAAGCATTATGGAGTTCTCGCACTTTCAACAAATTTCTGATTCTGGCCATAAGCTCCAGCTTGTTTACCTGTTTCTCCAGATAATCGTCCGCTCCGGCTTCGTATGCCCTGACCTTTTCTTCGACCCTGTTCAAGACTGTATTGAGGATGACAGGTATAAGTCTTGCGCTCGAATCCTTTTTGAGTATTCGACATACCTCAAAGCCGTCCATCTTAGTCATTGTCACATCTAATATTATAAGGTCGGGCTCGGCTGCATACACTTGATCCAGTACCTCTACTCCGGTATTTGCTTTGATAACCTCATATTGACAGGAAGTCAGAATCGTTTCCAAGAGTCTTAGGTTTCTTTCATCGTCGTCCACTATTAAGATCCGATGAGTTGGTTCTATCTTAGAGGAGTACATGAACGTTTGATTCTGACCCAGCCCTTTTGCACGGGACAATGCCTCATGAGATGCCGTAACAATTCCCTCGGAAGAAGTAGCGTCAAGAGGGAAAATCGCAATTCCCACGTTCATATTAATGCGTGAGCCAGACATATTACCTGTGGTACAACAACAGTGTTGTGTCAGGTTTAGCCTTAGTCTGTCGGCCACATAAAATGCACCGTTGCTGTCAGCGTGTGGCAGTAAAACAACAAATTGCCCCTCTTTACTCCGGCAAATCACGTCAACATCCCTTAGCTCTTTTTGCAAAAAGTCAGCGAATCCGGTCTCAAGTTCCTTCTGATTCTCCGGTGTCCATTGATCCCGAAGCTCCTTGGATCCTTCAATGGAAAACGTGAGCAGAGAAAATTGTTGATTAAAACGCCGAGCCCGTTTTACCTCTGATTCGATGTGCTGTTTGAAATATGTATAACTATAGGCATTGACTTCCGCATCGTTAATAGTAGGCAATTTGCTATCATTCTCATGACTTGCCGAATGTAGCATGTGTTGTTTACCTCTAAGTAGATTCTTGATACGGGCGACTAGTTCAGGCCCCTTGACAGGTTTAATCAGAAATTCATCTGCCCAGTTTTCTCCCGCTCGCACCCCGGCTTCCAGTTGTTCCTCATCCGATATAAGTACAATCGGAACATTCCGGGTAGCGCTGTTTGATTTCATCTCCTTGCATATTAGACGTCCCTCCACTTTCAAAAATTCAATGTCTAAAAGCACTACATCAACATCATGATCTGCACAGCTCCTTATAATCTCTTGATGGTTATCTGTAAATTTAACCACATAATGATCCTTGCGTAATGATTGAGACACGGCACGGGCATCGCTTTCACTTTTGGCCCCGATGAGAACTTTTATCGTCTGGTCTTCGGCCTTGGTTTCTTCCCCTTGCTGTTGAGGTTGTTGCACATCGAACAAGGCTTCTACCCTGGCCACGATTTCTGATATATTCGTTGTTCTCATCAAAAACTCATCCGCGTCGAACTCGCATTCTTTTGCCACATCCCAAATCACTTCAGGAGCAACAACCATTGCTATAGGTACGTGAAGCGTATTATCGTGAGAACGTAATCTGTGAACTGCGCTACAACCATTCGAGTCCGAAGTATCTACATTTAATAAAACTACATCGGGAGAAGGTTCAGAAATGTTCTCCAAAAGATGCTTGTCGTTAGGCACCTTGATGACTTCGTGCCCTCGTCTAGTAAAGGAATTCTCCATCAATTTGCTATACGTGTGATCACCACCGATTATGAGCACTTTCTTCCGTCTCATCCTGACTCCTTTTATTCTCTGCGATTCTTCTGCGTTAGAAAATTTATAGGCCGGAATATATATACATGCACAAAAGACACAATATGAGACTGCTAAAACAAATATAAATTCGTATCGGAAGATCACAAGTAATTCTTTAGTCGGGTGAAGGTCGCGGCACTAAAGACTTCCCTTGCTAAATGTCTAAATTTCATGTAATAAGAAACTATGATGATATAGGAGGCTGATTCAGTAAAAAGGACAAAATGAGCCATTCATATGACCCCGATATAATACTGAACAAAACATTATCTGATAAAATAGAAAAACTCCCCGCCCTCCCAACATCCATCAACAATATCTTGGAATTACTGAATAAGTTGGATAGCGAATATGAGGACATTGTCGCTGCCATCGATCCTACGCTTGCCGCCCGGTTTCTGCAGGCTTCAAATGCCGCCTTTTACGGACGCCATATCGACAGCATTCAGTACGCTGTAAGAGTACTCGGATATTCCACCATGCGGGGGATCGTTCTCTCTGTTTCCCTCCTTAACGTCTTTGAAAAAAAACAGATTACACCGCTGTTCAACTACGAAAAATTTGAACGACAGGCACAGCTTTGCGCCTTCAATGCCACAACACTTGCGCAATTGTGCAAATACGAACACCCTGACAAGGCATATTCTGTCGGGCTCTTGCATAACATAGGGAAGTTGCTTATCGCCGCAGAACTACAAGAAGGATATAAAAAAATCAATGAGTTGACAAAAAAAGGGGGCATGTCAAGCAGTGAAGCCGAAAAAAGAGTACTCGGCCATTCCCATTCTGAATTAGGAGCTGCTGTTATGAAGCATTACGAGCTCCCTTCTGACATCGTGCAGGCAGTATGGTATCATGATATGGATACTCTGGGAAATATACCCCGGGACGATGAAGATCTGTTTGAATTGTGTCTTATAACCAGAGAGGCCGTGGAAATTACTGACCGGCTTAAGCTGCCGGGGCATTCTGTAATAACAGAGATTGTACAGGAGCAAGAAAACATCGCCGATGATATCCGGGACGGTATAGAGCAAACCTCTCGACATCTCCTTGAATCTCCACGTAAACAGGTTCTCCCCGAGTTGCTCCTGCAAGCCTCTTCAGTCTTAATAAATATCCTAAGAAATAGGTATAAATTCAGAGTAAGAGACGTGGCTGGATAGGGACTTCCATATCTCCTACCATCTCTCGAAAAGTATGAGCATTTTTGGTCGCATACCCTAAGGCATCGTTATTAAAATATGCGTAGACATCCTTACCCTCGGCAAGCCACTTTTTTGTCTTACTTGCCCAGACCTTGAGTTTCTCATCTGTATAACACGAAGAATACAACGCAGCCCCACCGTGAAAACGAAGGTACACAAAACCCGCAGTCATCTCTTCTCTTACGGGCCAACGATCTGAATGGGCTATGCATAAACCAACACCATATTTTCTCAGCAATTCATAAGTCTCTTCGCAAAACCAGGTCACATGGCGAAATTCAAAGACCTGTCGCACGGAATTTGTAACCGGGCGTTTTGTGAGGAGGCCCAAAAAGTTCTCAAGTCTATTGCAATCCATCGAATGCTTCGGTCTAAGTTGCCATAAAACAGCGCCGAGCTTTTCGCCCAACCTTTCAACGTGTTCAAAAAATCGCTCCACTGGTTCTTTACAATCTTTCAGCAGTTTCATATGAGTGATATATCTACTTCCTTTGACCACGAATCTAAAATTCTCTGGTGTACGTTTGTACCAGGTATCAAAGGTCTTCTTCATAGGAAGTCTATAGAATGTAACGTTCAACTCTACGCTGCTGAAATGCTCACTATAGTACTCCAACCATTTGTTTTGCGGCATGCCGGGAGGATAAAAGACACCACCAGACCAGTGAGGATAGCTGTACCCACTTGTCCCCAAACAGAATCTACCTCCCTTGAGCTTCATAGTAGTATTCCCCCTTTGCTTTAAAACGCTCAATGTCTGTGGTCGGTGGTCCTTTGTCCGTTGCAAAAAAATCGGATTTTAATCTATGACTTATATTTCTTCATTCGAACCGTACAATAAAAACTCACAACTGACTACGGACAACGGACAATTGACTTTAAAAATACATTCTTTTGTTATAATAAAATACACGAACCCATAAAACCAGCGCCGAGCATCAAGCATCCAGAATCCAGCAACAGGAGAAAATAACAATCTCGATACCATGCACTTATCATATACCAGAATTGTTTTACTCTCTATCCTTGCAGGAGCATTCATCTTGTCCGCATGCACCAGTTTTATTGAAAACCAAGTATTCTTCCCTGATCGCCAAATAATTATTACCCCTGATCAGCGAGGTCTCGCATATGAAGATGTCCTGTTTGAGACTCAAGATAAGGTTATGATAAACGGATGGTTTGTGCCAGGCAAGAAAGAAGCGCCCTATTTTTTGTTTTTTCACGGTAATGCGGGCAACATCTCCCATCGAATCGACAACCTGATACTGTTGAACCGCATAGGTCTGAATGTATTTATCTTCGATTACAGAGGCTACGGAAAAAGCGAGGGTAAAATATCTGAAGAGGGGTTCTATCTCGATGCTGAAGCAGCCTATCAATACACTGCAAAAAAAGCTTCTGAACATAACAATC
>JAFDAE010000511.1 GCA_019314005.1 Deltaproteobacteria bacterium
ATACCAAGCTAAGCAAGGAGGGGATCAGGTTGTATATAACCCCACAGAACCATTCTTAGGGGATATGAGTGAAATGCTTGCCGATATGGCCAAAGAAGATGATAAAGAACCACAAAAGAAGGATTTTTCTGTATCAAAAAGGCGTAAAATTGGCCGCAATGAACCTTGCCCGTGTGGTTCTGAAAAAAAATATAAGCGCTGCTGTGGTTATTAAAAAGGAACGACCCAACAATGGGCTGGACAAGGATGCGCGGGAAAAAGCGCCCGCGCACCTGTCAGCCCGGTCGTTGAATCTACCAACATTTCTATTAGCAATCCTTGATTATTAGTTTGATAAGCCTCTAACGTATAGGCAGGCGGAGTTGAGATACATGGCTATGGTTACTGGCGATATGGGTAGATTAGCTACCGGAATAATAGTAAATAAATGAGCATACGGATCAATACTCCGTTTATTGATGTGATACATTTGTGACAAACACGATCGTAAAGAAGGGGAACAGATAGAATTGACGGAAATGGATGGAATCTACTTTATACATATTCTTAATAACATGCGGGAAATCAGACCATAAATCAAGGGGTTAAATTTGTCTTAAAATTCCAATATTTAGCATTCCTAATCCGTGTGTCGGGTGTTCGAATCACCCCGGGGGTACCAGAACAAATACAAGGGGTTACGGACGTTTTTTCTGTAACCCTTTTTTCATTAAAGACTATTTGTCCCTACTGTGTCCCCGTCTTAATCAAGTTTCGTTGACGAGTCAAAGTTGTTCTGCATCTTGGCAAAAGATGATCGGTGACAATATTAAATAGAGTCGAGCAGGGCAGCGGTATAAGGAAAATCGCCTTCAATTCCTACTAGGGGTATGTAGCAGTCTGCTGAAACTGAGAAGTTTCGCCTGACCGTTTACCTCAAACCACTTCATTTCACTATGTAAACAGCTATGCTGCAGCCTTCCCGCACGAGGAAAGGGTTCTTGAACACAACTATTTGATATTATCTTATGTTTATAAATGATGAATATTTTCGACTCGTAGATGACTATACTTTAATCTGATACTTCTTGACTTTCTGATGAAGCCCCGTTCTGTGAATCCCAAGTATTCTTGAGGCTTCAGCTTTATTGCCTTTGGCCGATTGTAACGCTTCAATTATGGCATTCCGTTCGGCATACTCCAATGCTTTGCGTAAAGAACAAGGGTTCTCCCCGACAACATATCTCTCCCTTTGTACCCTGATCCGCCCGGGAAAATTATCCACAACGATTTCTTTGCCTTTCACTGTAATCATAGCCCGCTCCAAGACATTTCTCAATTCTCTGACATTACCGGGCCAGCCATAGCCTTTAAGCACCTCCATGGCATTATCTGAAATCTGGGTTGGGCCATAGGCAAATTCCTTCCTCAAACGGGACATGAGGTAAGAGCTTATCAGGGGAATATCTTCGGGGATATCACGGAGGTTCGGTGTGGTGATATGGAAAATATTAATACGGTAAAAAAGATCCTTTCGAAAAAGACCATTACTAATCATGTTCTGGAGATCTTGGTTAGTGGAGGCGATAAGGCGAAAATCCACCTTGACAGGCTTCGTGCCACCTACCCGATCGATAGTATAATCTTGAAGAACGCGCAAAAGCTTTGCCTGCATCTTCAGTGGCAGTTCGCCAATCTCATCCAGCAATATGGTGCTACCGTGGGCAAGTTCAAATTTGCCCTTCTTGCCACGGGAAGATGCCCCGGTGAATGCCCCTTTTTCATAACCAAACAATTCGCTTTCGAACAGTTCTTCCGGAATCGCCGCGCAATTAACCCTTATAAAAGGGTAATCGGCTCGCCGAGAGTGCCTGTGAATGTAATGGGCCACAATTTCCTTGCCGGTGCCCGTTTCGCCCGAAATCAGCACGGGGGCATCGCTCGTGGATGCCGCAACAGCGCTTTTTTGAGTTTCCATCATCAGCTCCGACTTACCAGCAAGAAAATCACTTTCTTCTCCACGTTCCCGATAAAGTTGTAATTGCGTCTTGAGCGTCTCTATTTCGTGGTGAAGCTTTTTAATCTTCGAGGTC
>JAFDAE010000512.1 GCA_019314005.1 Deltaproteobacteria bacterium
CAATATGTTAGGACATGCGTTTAACTTGGGTTCGAATTCTTTGTATTCATCCCTGCTTAGAACAAGGGAACGAATTTTCCGTTTGATATATCGTTCAGTTTTTTTGCTCAGATCATTGTCATGTTCGAAATGGCGCCATTATTTCAGTTGCGCCACCCCAACGATTGTGGCCAAAAATTACACAAGCCTAATACCATCCCTTAGGGGAATAGGGGACGTTGCCACTATGGGAATAGGAGACGTTGCCACTATTTCACTATTCTCAAAACCGTATTTTGTTTTACCTCAAGGTTGAACAGGTCCTCATGAGTAATAGGAGACGTAGTCAACTATCAAACGTACCGGGGAGCGGCGGGCTCGGCTTCCTCATGATCTTTTTGCGATTAGCAGGGTTCTTCCGACTGTTCCTAAAATACGTTTGTCCTGCATTCTCTGTACCTGGTTTCCGCTCAGCCGTTCAGAAGACAGGGGGCATTCTATTCGATGGGTTACTTTCCATCCTGTTTTAGATAAAAACCTGTGGTAATCGAATATTGTGATTGACTTATCAGGTTTCTCTTTTGAAGCAGGTGTGGATTCAAAATCACGCCAATCCGCATTTAAGAAGGCCATGCAGGTAGTTTCTTTTGATTTTTTATGAGCCAGCAGGAAGAAGACTTCAAGAAACTTCTCATACTCCTCCTTTGTATAAGATGAGATTGAAGGGGTGTTCTCGTTGGCTTTTTTCGCGTATTCCTTATCTTTTTTGGTGTAATAGGGTGGATCAAAAAAGATCAGATCCGGTTTTTTTGTGATGGGCCATGTCCATTTTTGGGGATCCCAATGGTGGTACTCGATCTCCGGTCGATTATCCTTGAGTGCAAGATCAAAGGACTGGCATTTTCGCTCAAAGAGAAGGCATACATCAGAGACAACGCCTCCGCCGGCCATTGGGTCGAGGATGAGATCGCCGGGTTTTGTGAAGTAGTATAGTGTGTGGGCGACGAGTTGGGCCGGTATCCTCCCGGGCCAGTCGTCTCCGAATCGTTCATCGCATTCGTTAAAATTCCATTGATCCCATGTACGCAGGCCCCAGCCAAGTTCTTTGAATTTTTCCTGATCCGTTTTTCCTTCTAATCGTAAAGTCCAGACAAGTGCAAGATCCATGTTGTAATGCCTGGCGATGTATTCCATGTCCCGGCCCTGGGAGAGCAAAGTGTCGATTTCACTAAAATTGGTATTTCCGACAATTTCTGATGCCCTGTTTCGGCTCAAACCCACCACTTCCGCGATCTTTTCCTGAGGCCATCCAAGGCGGCTCAGACGTAGGATAACTGTGTTTCTGCTCGCTTTTTGCCGGGCACGGATATCCGAGATCCAGGTATTGACTGTCTGTTGGCTAACACCTAATTTTTCTGCGAGGGCCTCTTCAGTCCATGTGTATTCCTGGTCTGTTGATGCAATATCACGGGCAATGCGCTTTTTGTCGCTTGAGCTTAACCGGTCGCCATGGTTGATGTTACATGCTGCCGATTCAAGGAGAAGCGCTGTTTTGTTTTTCTCGTAATCAAGGGGCTTGTCCTTCCATTCTTCTGCCGCAATCTTTTTGATTCCACTTTCCTTGAACGCAAACCAGCGGTGGATGCCATCTAAGATTATGGTCGCTTCTGTTGTTTCATTGCCATCTGCATAGTTGAAGACCCTTTGAATCTTGATTGGCGGAAATTGAGCGCCGATTGAAAGCGCTTCAACATACGCGTTAATGGTTTTCTCGCTTTTGCCTCCTCTTGGGTAGATGAATTGATCCCAGGTTAAATCAGAAATATTGACTTCCATTTTATCTCCTATTCAAGCAGTAAGTGATTTAGTGATTTAGGGGACATCACTAATTATACTTTTATTTGGTTGTTAAAAACCTGGTCCTCAGGGCCAGGTCAGAGTTCTTCGGCTCTGCCTGAAGAATCGCTGCAAGAGTTTGAAGTGAACTAAAGTTAAGGAATTCTGTCAATTATATAAAATCAGCGGAGCGAAGCGACACCATAACTTTAGGCACTTTTAACTCGTACGGTTTTGAGTAAACTATCCCCTTTCA
>JAFDAE010000111.1 GCA_019314005.1 Deltaproteobacteria bacterium
TTGTTGAGGGAGTGTGGGGACAATGAAGTTTTACCGATTCGCTACAGGGAATAAAGTAAGATACGGCGTGGCGGAAAGTGCTACCATTACCGAACTCGAAGGAGACGGCTTTTTTCAATATGACCTGACGGATGAGACACACAAACTCGATGAAGTGACATTACTATCCCCATGCAGGCCGAGCAAGATAGTAGCAATTGGGCTTAATTATCGTTCACACGCACAAGAACTCGGCATGGAGCTTCCTGATGAACCTATGCTCTTTCTAAAACCGTCTACTGCCGTGATAGGACCAGGAGAATATATATGTTATCCACCTATGTCACAACGAGTCGATTATGAGGCGGAGTTGGCCGTTGTAATTGGAAAGAGGGCAAAGAATATTAAGGAGGACGATGCTGAGGACTATATCTTCGGTTATACCTGCATTAATGATGTTACGGCTCGGGACCTTCAAAAAAAAGACATACAATTTACGCGTTCCAAGTGCTTCGACACCTTTGCACCTATAGGCCCATGTATTGAGACCGAACTCGATCCCGGCAGGGTAAAGGTCGAGTCTTATCTGAACGGAGAGCTACGTCAGTCCGGCAACACTATCGACTTAGTCTTTCCGGTAGACCGATTAGTTTCGTTCATATCACAGGTTATGACGCTTCTGCCCGGGGATGTTATTGCCACCGGAACACCCTTTGGAGTCGGCCCAATGGCTGTGGGGGATACTATTGAGGTGGTGGTGGAGGGAATCGGAAGACTGAAGAACCAGGTGGCCAGTTAGTCACCCCTTTATAATCTCGGCTATCTTCTGTGAAAATGCCTTTATTCCGTAGGGCTTCTGAATAAAGCCGTTCGCACCTTGTTTCAGCAGTTCCTGTGCCTCGCCGCTAAGGCTGAATCCGCTTGCCAGCAGAACCTTTACGCCCGGATTGATCGCTTTTATCTGCTCAAAAGCCTCTCTTCCCCCCATTTTTGGCATCACCATATCCAAGATTATCAGGGAGATTTTTTCTTTATTTTTTCTATACCTGTTCACTGCCTGCCTGCCGTCTTGTGCCACAAGCACGCTGTACCCCAGAGTTTCGAGAACTTCTGTTACCAGGTCAAGAACCGTTTCTTCATCATCTACCAGAAGTATGGTCCCGAATCCTTTTATAATGTCATCGGATATTTTTGATTCTCTTGGTTTTGCTTTCTTCGTGACCGGCAGATAGATATGAAAGATTGTTCCTCGTCCTATCTCGCTGGATACTGTGACCTTTCCCTTGTGATTTTTTATGATCCCGTAGGCAACAGCAAGTCCAAGACCCGTCCCTTTTCCTATCTCTCTTGTTGTAAAAAACGGTTCAAAGATCCGTTCTTGGGTCTTGTGGTCCATGCCTAAGCCTGTATCTGTGACCGATATTTTTACATATTCCCCGTTTTTCAGGCTATCAGGGGTGTGATCTGTTTGATCAACAAATATGGTGCTGGTCTCCAGACGTAGATCGCCTCCGTTTGGCATTGAGTGCCCGGCGTTGATGTAAATATTCAACAAGACTTCTTCGATTTGGCGTTGATCTATCAAAACCGTTGGGAGGTCATTTTGCAGATTTGTATGTATTCTTATCCCTGTTCCCGCGCTTCCAAATATATTAACGCTTTTGAGAATCAGGTCGTTTAGATCGGCAGGCGCTGGATTGTATCCCCCACCTTGGGCAAACCCGAGAAGTTTCTGTGTAAGGTCAGCGCCTTTCTGTATCCTATCCTCTATGCTCCTGAGTTTCTTACAAAAACGATGTTTTTCGTCCATCTTTATAAGCATCAGGGATACATATCCCTGTATTCCCATCAGGATATTATTGAAATTGTGGGCTATCCCCCCGGCCAAGGTTTCAACGGTTTCCATCTTTTGAGCTTGCTGTAATTGGAGCTCAAAATTTTTATGTTCGGTTATATCGTCGATGATTACCAGTAATTGGTTTTCTTCCGTCTGACGAATTCTGGTCAAAGTAATATGAAGATATTTTGTTGGATGATGCGGGATCTCATGTTTTATGTCTGTCAGGCGCAAAGTCTTTCCTGAACTAAGCGTTTTTTTCATCTTTTTCAGGAGCTTATATTCGGAAAGAAGGGCTTTTGGGAAGACTTCTGCTGCCTTGCGTCCTACTATTTCTTCTTTTGTCTTGTTTATTGTCTGTCGGTAAGTGCGGTTGGCTGTAATAATCTTAAGATTTTTGTCTAAGACCAACAATGACAGCGGAATTGAAAAGATAATTCTTCGGCTAAGCAGGTTAAGATTTTGAATTTGTTTCTTTAATGCCTTTACCTGCTTGGTATGTTTCTTGGAGTGAGTTTTCATTGCTGTCAGTGGCCTTTGCAATTAATGAATCAATCTGTGACTACCCAGATGTTTTGCCACAAAGGCACCAAGATTATAAAATTATTTTTTATTATTCGCTTTGTACCTCGGTGTCTGAATAGTTAGATCAATATTTACAATTGTATTCAAATTTTTCTGTTTCCCATTATCCAAGATTTTGCAAGAATAGTGCCAACCCGTCTTTTGGTGCCGTATATAGGAGGCTGTCCGAGAATTATGTCCGCAACGAAAAAGAGTGAGAACGAAACAAAATTTTCGCAAATTTGAGGAGAATAGCAGGTCTATTTGACGAAAACTTGCGGAAATTTGGGCCGTTTCTCACGCTTTTGCAGTAGGATCAGAATTCTCGGACAGCCTCCTAGGCCCATTCATGATAGGACGGCTTGAGTTCTTATCCCAAGCCTTTTATATCAGAAGAACGCCGGGTTTTTGATATTTACAGGCTATTCAAACGCCCTGATTGATTTTGGACAGGAGTGATGATAGAGAAAAGTTGCAAAACTTGCAATTTTGAGTGACATTTTTTGTCACAAGACGTTTTACGAAACCATCTTATTTTCTTAGAAAGAGATATACTGCAAGGCCGAGAAGAATAACGGCGAATATCTTTTTAAAGGCCTCTGTGGAGAGATGCTCCACCAGATGTGCTCCGATTTGTGCACCGAGCTTACAAATCCCTGAAGGCCCTTACCCGAAGGACAGGTAAATAATTAACCTGTCCCTCGGGCATGCCTTTTTGGGGGAGGTGGGAGGGTAGTGTATTTTTATTTTAGGAACGATCAGTCGACTCTACGTCGCATAAACGTTGGTACTTCGAGATCGTTACTGTCCATAATAAGTCCGGTGGGGACTTTATAACTTGGCTCGGTTTCATCGCCAACTGCCTTTTTGTATCTGATAAAGGTCGGTTCGTCATAATTTACCGAACGGTTAATGTCCTCGGGAGTAACCGGCCGCAGTCTCCCTCTTGTTGTTTCCTTCCGTTTTGCCTCAATACCGGTTGCAATGACCGTAACTCTCAGTTCGTCTCCGATGCTGTCGTCTAAAACAGTTCCCCATATGATTTCCGCATCTTCTCCTGCTTCTTTATAAATACGGTCCGAGGCCTCGGTCATTTCCGCCATGGTCAAGTCGCTTCCACAGGTAATATTCATCAAAATGCCGCTAGCGCCACTTATGGAGATATTTTCCAGCAAAGGATGGGATATGGCCTTTTCAGCCGCTTCGATCGAACGATTTTCTCCACAACCGATGCCGGTTCCCATCAGCGCCAACCCTGACTTAGACATGGTAGACCTTACGTCTGCGAAATCGAGATTGACCAGTCCCGGATTCATGATCAGGTCTGTGATCCCTTTTACGGAATGAAGCAGTACTTCATCGGCCCTTTTGAACATTTCCACCAGCGTGGTATTTTTTGATGCAAGCCCCAACAGTCTATCATTTGGGATAACAATTAATGTATCTACAATATCCTTCAACTGTTTGATACCTTCTTCTGCCTGTTGCATACGCTTTCTACCTTCGAATGCAAACGGCTTGGTGACCACGGCAACAGTGAGAGCGCCCAGTCCCTTGCTGACTTCAGCCACTACAGGCGCGGCCCCTGTACCGGTCCCTCCTCCTAAGCCTGCGGTAATAAATACCATATGACCGTTTTCTAAGACGCTGCGAATTTCGTCCACATTTTCCTTTGCGGCATCACAGCCTACCTGGGGGTCGGCCCCTGCCCCTAAACCCTCGGTCAGACGCTCTCCCAACTGGATTTTTACAGGTGCCTTTGAAATATCCAGCACCTGGGCATCTGTGTTGGCGGCGATAAACTTTACCCCCTGGAGCTTAGCTTGTATCATGTTGTTAACAGCGTTTCCGCCGGCACCTCCGATACCAATCACCTTGATTTTTGCCGCCTTGTCATTTTCTACGAAATCGAATCGCATTGTTCCACCTCCCGATTATAATGTTGAAGATTGTCGATTACTTGACTTTGGCTATTCTTTAAAAGTGGCCTCCCGCACCAATCGCCAACAGTCAATCTTCAATTGTTAAATGATTTCCTGAAACCATCTCTTCATTCTTCCCATTACCTTTTGGAAAATATTTTTGTCCCTTATTCTGAATTTTTGCTTCGGGCGACGGCGAGCGCCATAAAGAACTAAGCCGACTGCCGTGGCATACATCGGATTGCTGACAACATCTAATAATCCGCCGACACCTTGCGGAGTACCGAGCCTTGAAGGGAGGTTGAATACAGATTCAGCAATGTCGACAGCTCCGTCAAGGAGTGCGGACCCCCCCGTCATTACAACACCTGAGGTGACGTGGTCCTCCAACCCTGCCCGGTATATTTCGCGATTTGTAAGCATAAAGATTTCCTCGACCCTTGGGGTAAGTATCTCCCCTATAATTTGTCGAGAAAAATTACGTGGTTTTTTACCTCCCAAGCTCTGGATTTCTATGGCTTCCTCTTTACTTATGGCCGCAAGATTACATGTCCCGTATTTCTTTTTTATCTTTTCTGCTTCCCCTATCGGTGTGCGCAGACCTATGGCGAGGTCATTGGTCAGATTATTCCCGCCTAATGCGAGTACTGATGTGTGTTTGATGTTGCGCCCTGAAAATATTGCGAGATCTGTAGTCCCTCCGCCGGAATCTATAAGGGCAACCCCAAGTTCCTTTTCTTCCGAGGTTAAGACGGCCTTGCTGGACGCCAAGGATTGCAGCACAACATCTTCCACATCAAGACCGGCGCGGTTGCAACATTTTATGATATTGTGTGCCGAAGTGACTGCCGCGGTGACAATATGTACCTTGGCTTCGAGGCGTACACCGGCCATTCCCAGAGGATTATGGATCCCGTCCTGATCGTCTACGCAATAAGATTGTGGCAGGGTATGGATTACTTCGCGGTCCATTGGTATTGCTACAGCCCGGGCCGCGTCTATAACACGCTCTATGTCGTTTTCGGTGATTTCGTTTCCCTTGACTGCTATTATTCCATGACTGTTGAATCCTTTTATATGCCCGCCGGCGATTCCTGTGTAAACAGACCGTATTTCACACCCGGCCATGAGTTCGGCCTCTTCTATTGCTTTTTTTATTGAGTCAACCGTAGATTCAATATTTACAACTACCCCTTTCCGGAGACCTATAGATGGATGTGTGCCGATCCCTATGATATCGATACCGCTGTCGGTTTTTTCACCTACCACGGCGCATATCTTAGTAGTCCCTATATCGAGCCCTACAATTAGTTCTTCCTGGCTCTGCACCTCTGTTATACCTCCTTTGAATGGTCTCCTCTTGTTTTTACTACTACACGCAAGGTATCTTTCAAGTCTACACACTGTACATGCAATATGCCTTGTTGATTTTTCAAATACGGCATCATATCCCTGAACCTGTTAAGTTTGTCGCCATATTTTCCGAATCCCAGCTTGATTTCTGTATCACTGTCAAACGCATAAAGCGTAAGTCCCGTTTCACTGTCTACATGGATGGCAGTGATTGAGGAAAGCGGAAGTATGCTGCCGTCCAGCATGCCAAGTTGAGTTACTGCAAGCACTGCTTGCAAGCGAGAGAAAACATTTTTTTCGGCAATTTTAAGGTCGGATATTTTGAGACCCGTAACTATTGGCACCGGGATTTCTTCGCCTTGATCTATCTTCTTGAAGATTGTCCCTTTGTCGTCGATTAAAAACCTTTGACCAAGATCGACAATAGCTACCGGTGTATATTCGGAAATCCTGATATGGATTTTATCCGGCACTTCCCTCCGTATGTCCGCTGATTTGATCCAGGGATGGGAGACGAGCTGACACTGTAATGATTTAATATTAAGGGACAGAATATTTGTCTCCTTATCAAGATTGCCCAACCGGAGTATTTCTGAAGGGAGAGTGCTGCGGCACCCTTCCACAGTGATGGTTTTGATTTCAAAGATCGAGGATTGGGTCAGGATGTCATGAAAAAAGATCAATGCAAAACTCAAACCCGCTACCGAACAAAGGGCAAGAAGTCCCTTTAATACGAAAAGACAACGGTCACGGCTTAGCGCCTTCTTTTGAAGCCTGCTGTTCTTATAAACATTTTTACGTATATGTCTTTTCACCAACGATCACCACCTCCGGTTCCAGCAATATTCCTGACTTTTTATATACTGAATCCTGAATGATATTAACTAATCCGAGTATGTCTTCAGCAGTTGCCTTGTTTCTATTGATTATAAAGTTTGCATGCTTTTCAGATACTTGTGCATCATTTACCCTATAGCCCTTTAGACCTGCCTCTTCAATCAGCTTGCCGGCCGAAGGACCGGTTGCGGGATTCTTGAAAAAAGAACCAGCGCTCGGAAACGAAAGCGGCTGTTTTGCACGGCGTTGTTCAAGCATAGACACTGCTGCTTTTCGAAGTGCGTCGCCACTTCCCAGACCAAGTTTAAAATAAGCTTTCAATATAATAGATTTTGGATCCATTTCGAGTCTCCTGTAAGAAAAATTAAGCTTGTCCCGTTTTATATCTATTACATCCCCCGTGGGAAGTAGCACAGTAAGGGCATCAATGATATCTCCCATGCATCCGGTTGCAGTCCCTGCGTTCATCCGCACGGCGCCTCCCACAGTGCCGGGTACGCCGGCTGCAAAGGTCAATCCGGACAGGTTGTGGCCAGAGGCAAAGGTGACCAGTTTGGATAAGGAGACTCCGGCTTCTGCCACTGACTAAGAGATTGCTCCCTGTTCCTAATGCCATAAGGGGGATACTCTTTTTTCGAGCCCAGCCTATAATATCGGTGAGTTCATTTATATTTTTCGGGTAAATCAAAGCCTCTGCGGGGCCGCCGACCCGTAGCGTAGTGTGACGGGCCATCGGTTCATCAAACAGTATGCGCCTCTTATGTCGGTCAGCCAAAAACATTAGGTTATCTTTTGAAATCATTACAGGGTTCTTAAAATTTCCTCTCCGATCTTCCACACCGGGCCCGCGCCCAGCGTCAACACCACGTCCCCTTCACGGAGTTTACCAGACAAATAGTCAAGGACTTTTTGTGTGTCGGATTTAAAGGTTACATCCTTATGGCCGTGTTTTTTGATGCCTTCAGATAATACTTCTCCGGTCACTCCTGGGATAGGGGTCTCACCTGCCGGATAGATGGGGATAACTATTAACGAATCCGCCCGATAAAATGCACGTGTGAAATCTTCAAACAATGCTCTCGTCCGTGTATAACGGTGAGGTTGGAAGATCACAACAATACGCCGATCCGGCCAGCACTGTCTGGCTGTATCCAGGGTCGCCCGGATTTCTGTAGGATGGTGGCCGTAGTCATCCAGCACGGTAATATCCTTAACCGTTCCTTTTATCTGAAATCGTCGTTGTACCCCTTCCATATTTTCAAGGGCTGTCTTGATTCTATCAAATGGAATGTCCAACTCCATTCCTACCGCTACACTTGAAAGAGCGTTATAAATATTATGGAGCCCCGGCAGACTTAAGTTGACACTGCCAAGGTTTTTTTTATGCCGAATAACCTGAAATCTGCTTTTCAGACCTTCGGAGCTGATCTTTTTGGCCTGGTAATCCGCCTGTGTGGTGAACCCATATGTAGTGTATCTCTTTTCTACTTTTGGTATCAGGCTTTGAATAGGCTCATTGTCAAGACAGAGCACCGCCAGTCCGTAGAACGGAATCTTGTTGATAAAATCCAAGAACACGCTTTTGATATGATGGAGATCTTTGTAATAGTCTAAGTGTTCTGTATCTATATTAGTTACTACCGCAATGGTTGGGGAAAGATGTAGAAACGAACCATCACTTTCGTCTGCCTCGGCAACGATAAAATCCCCTTGGCCTAATATTGCATTGGTACCGAGACTGTTCAATTTGCCGCCTACCACCGCAGTTGGATCAAGCCCGCCCTTATTGAGAACCTCAGCAATAATAGACGTGGTGGTAGTCTTACCGTGAGCCCCTGCAACCGCGATACCATATTTCAAGTGCATCAATTCCGCCAGCATCTCTGCCCTCGGGATGACAGGGATGGCAGTGGTTCTGGCTGCAAGGACTTCCGGGTTATCCTTTTTCACTGCGGACGATATCACCACAACATCAGCTCCCTCTGTCTGCTCGGGGATATGCCCTTTATAAATAGTTGAACCAAGTGCGGCGAGGCGTTTTGTGATATCCGATGACCTAACATCAGAACCGGAGACCTTATAACCAAGATTTATGAGTAGTTCGGCAATCCCGCTCATACCGATTCCACCGATCCCGACAAAATGTATGTGATATTTTTTTTGGTACAT
>JAFDAE010000112.1 GCA_019314005.1 Deltaproteobacteria bacterium
GTAGCCTGGATGAAAAAGGACAGTAACAGCTACAAGCTGGGTGTCCAGCTCAAAGAGATAAATGCCACCGCTGCGGATGAGTGGGCCTACTTCTTGAATCGCTCATTAGGGTTGACGGCTTAACAGTAGTCCCTTGGTCACAATCACAGAGACCTTTGAAAAACTGCCATTATGAGCGCTGACGCTTCACTTCGTGCCCGTGATGCGGCGGCAGGCTTCAAATTTTGGCACGCAGTGAAGCGTCAGCGCTATCCTCGAAATACCTAATGTATTCCTCCGGTTAAAATTCTCGCCTTCCTTGCCTGACGAAAAAATATCGCGTTGTGCAAAGCTCTCTTAGTGTCGGTTAACCTATAAAAAAACCTATAAAGTTTTCTACAACGCCACCCGAACAATAATGTTAATAAGAGGTTAAGGCCGGCTATTTTCCTCGGTCCATTCACGAGACAATTACAACCGCCTTTTACAGGTGTGGTTTGGAAGGAGCCATCCTTTGATTTTAACCAGAGGTAAGACCTTTGTGAAAACTCCACTAGTCATCATTGTGCTGATTCTCTTTTTTGTGACGGGGATCACTATCTTTACGCGAATAGTGATAGGACAAGAAGAAAGAAAGAAGAAGCAAGACATTCTGAATAAAGGAGACTACCTGGTCAGCCTCATTGCGCTGCATTCCATCAATGATTTCGAAGGGAGCAAACGCGATTTCTTTCTTAGAACCCTTGCGGAACAGACTTCTTATGAAGGGTTAGTCTACTGCGTCATACACGATCACACGGGAAACGTTATCGTATCACTGCTCCCCGATGATCTTGCATCCCAAATACCACACGATGTTCAAATCAACTCCATCTATTCCATGGGGCTCACCCAACAAACCTTTAAGGTCAGTGGATCAGACCAGCAGTTCGATTAGGGTTTAAGGTTACTCCCACTTCGCTCTTCACTTTGGAACACATAAGTCTTATGGCAATGGTCGCTTTTTTCATATTTGCCACCGCCTCCATCGCCTATTATGGTATCATACTTGCTCTCCGACCGCTTCAAAACCTCCGTCAGAATGTTAGGAATGCGTCCGGCGCTTCGGTTCCAATCGACCAAAGTGACGGCATTGCTTCTATTGTAAACGGCCTCGAGGATTCTTTAGGGCTGCTGAAAGAAAAGCTACATAAAATCGAGACAGACAACATGGAGTTGGCATCTAAGCTCGGAGTTGTTGCTTTTGAGAAAAACCAGATTGTTAACATCGTTGATTCTATAAACTTCGGAATCATCATCACGGACATCCAGGGAAATATCACGCATACCAACGATTACATGCTCAACCTACTGGCCAAGAAGTATGCGGACGTGGTCGATCATCCATTGTTCGAAGTCCTGGAGCACAACGAAATCATCTCATTTCTTTCACAACAGGAGACGTTAAAACAGAATACGACCATGGGCCATATCGAAACCACTTTCCCTGAGCTTGCCCCAAAAGAGGTCTTTCAGGTTTCGTCATCCTACTTGAAGGATAGTGAAGGCGGGATAATAGGAAACGTAATCTCGATCAAGAATATAACCCGGGAAAAATTTGTGGAAAAGACTAAGCATGAATTTATCGCTCACGTGGCGCATGAGTTGATGACCCCCTTAACGACCATTAAGTCATACAATGAAATGCTAATGGATGGCGAGATCGATGATAGTGAAATGCAAAAAGAATTCTATAACACCATTAACGATGAAACCACCCGTTTGACTCAGGTCATCAAGGACCTTATTAATATCTCAAAAATCGAACTGGGAGGCCTGACATTAGATAAAGAACTCGTAAAAACCGACGGGCTTGTTGAGGACTGTTTCTCAGCCATCGAGGCTTCCGCCCTTAAAAAACGCCTTGCCATTGAGAAAAACCTGCCGGACAGGCTCCCATCTCTGGTCGGCGATAAGGAGTTGTTAAAAATAGCAATTATTAATATCCTCAACAACGCGGTCAAGTACAGCCCCGAAAACCGCAAGATCACCTTCTCGCTCAATGACCAGGATAACACGATCATCTTTGATGTAATCGATACCGGATACGGTATCTCTAAAGAGGACCTCCCCCATATCTTTGATAGATCCTATCGTTCCAGTGCCCCTCATATAGCCGAGCAGAACGGAAGCGGACTGGGTCTGGCAATAACATCAGAAATTATCCGTCTCCACGGCGGAGAGATCGAGGTCGAAAGCGAGCTTGGCAAAGGGACCCACTTTACGATCAGTATACCAAAGGAGGAATACTACCTTGCAAAACAGTAAGAAGGTTCTCGTCATTGACGACGAAGTCCAGATAAGGCGGGTGATCGAGCTTAAGCTAAAAAACCGGGGGTACCAGGTGCTGATGGCCAACAATGGGGAGGAAGGTCTTGAGATCATTAAGACCCAACAGCCCGATGTGGTTATCACAGACATAAGGATGCCCAAGCTGGACGGCAAGGCACTCTGCAGAGAGACTAATGAGATCAAGAGGAAACGACCCTTCTTGACCATCATCATAACATGCCGGATATCGCCTCATGACAAGAGCTGGATAGAGAAAATGGACGACACCATATTCATGGAGAAACCTTTCAGCCCTTCTCGGTTGGCGGAATGTATTGATCAATACTTGGGGGTTCAAGGGTGATAAAGGACTTAGACCGATTCAAAAAATTGTTTTCCAGCCTTTCTGAAATCAGCCAACTCCATTTTGATATCTGGGATGGCGGGGGGCTACTATTTTCCTCAGGATCCGATCAGGGGAAAAGTCCCATGCACAAAGAATCCCTAGATCTCTCAGGCAAGATTATAAGCCTCGAAACATTCCAGCACGCCTCTCTTCAGAACCAGTATGCCCTATTTGGTGTCCCTATTAAAACCGGAAAGGAGGTTGTCGGCTCCCTGATCGCCCATAGCTCAAATTGTGCTAAACCCAAGGATGCCGGGCAGATGGAAGTATTGCTCGCCCAACTGGCCGGGTTGATCGAAGATGCGTGGGAGTCCAAACAAGAAATACAACTAATGGCCGAGGAGCTGACACAGAGTTTCGAAGATCTCTATCTATATTCCAGGATCGCGTCGAAAATCAGGATGCTACACATTTCTAAGACTATGCTAAATAAACTGATTTTAGAGCTCATGGAGGCCATGAGAGTGGAGATGGCTTTTACTCAGCTGCCAAACTATCGGGAATATAATACGCTGGTCAATACAAAAAAAGCTTACGACAAAATTCCCGATTTGGACTCCTTTGCCGACAGCCTTATAAAGACTATCCCCGGCAATGCTTCTTCCTTAGGGGAGAATTACTTTATTGTGAATAATTCCAGGGTAACCCCGGGCTATAAGGGATTGCATACCGAACCGTATCGTTTTCTTGCGGTAGCGATGGAGCACAACAACACCCTTTACGGGTGGCTGGGGCTGGTTGCATTCAACGTAAAAGAGATATTCCGACGGAGCGAATTGAGGCTCTTGCGCTCCATGGCCGAGCAAATCGCCATGGTCATAGCCAATGCTGATTTGTATAGTGATTTCCAACGATTCGTCATCAGTGTAGTAAAGTCCCTGGTCTACGCCATTGAAGCCAAAGATGAATACACCCGTGGCCACTCTGAACGGGTCAGTCGCTTCAGTATGCTCATGGCTGAACGGCTCGATCTGGACGAAGAGCAAGAAAGTGTCCTGCACTGGGCTGCAATTTTGCACGACATCGGAAAAATTGGTATTCCCGAAACCATTTTGAACAAAACTGGGGCCTTGAATGATGAGGAATATGAGATCATCAAGGGTCATCCTGTGAAGGGTTATAATATATTGCGACCTCTTGAACAATTGTCCGATTCGCTTCCCGGCATTCTGCACCATCATGAGCGCTATGACGGAAAAGGGTACCCTCATGGGCTGAAAGGGGAGGATATCCCGCTGCAAGCCCGCATCATAGCTGTTGCTGACACCTTTGATGCCCTCACATCCAGCCGTGCCTATCGATCCGCCAGATCCACTGAAGAGGCTCTGGCAGTGGTGGAAAAGGGGGCCGGGACCCAGCTGGACCCTGATTTGGTCGGAGTCTTCAAAGAGGTTTACGGAGTAGACTCGTGGGAGGAAGAAGACAACCATGGCACATGACGTTATAGAGATGAAGCCATCGAAAATCGGCTTGGCGACAGTCGGTTCCACGATGGTTCTCTCGCCCACGGAATCCCTTACTCACAAGAATTGTGAAGAATTCGAAGCCATGTTCAATGAGTGTATCGAGAAACACGGCGCCGAAATTATCCTGGACTGCAAAGCAGTTCCCTTCTTAGACAGCGAGGCTCTCGAACTCTTGGTCCGAATGAATGATGAGGCCAGGGGTCGAGGTGGTGCACTGAAAATAATCGGGATAAACTCGGTTTGCCGGGAGATATTTCTTGCGACACGGCTCATCAACGTCTTTCATCTCTACAAGGATGTTCACGACGCAATAAAAAGCGAACTATGAAAAGAGATTTTATTCTGAAGAGAACTAAGGTTGGGGAAATTCTGGTCCGACAGGGGCGTATCACTCCTGAACAACTGACCGCATGTCTTCGTATCCAAAAGCAGACATCCAAGCCGCTTGGCCAGATCTTACTCGAAGAGGATATCCTGGATGCAGAGGAATTGACCCACGTCCTGGCCGAACAGCTCGGCATCCCGCATGTCTGGCTTCGCAAAGGTTTGGTAGACCCCCGGATCGTACATATCTTACCCAAAGAAAAAGCGTTACTTTTTCAAGCTATTCCCATGTTCAGGGTCAACAACGTCCTGACCGTGGCTACGGCTGATCCTCATGCTTTTTTTGTATTTGACGAAATTGCCAAGATTACCAACATGCAAATTCAGCCGGTACTCAGCCGGACAGATGATATCATAGAGGCCATCCATGAGTGCTATCAGGAAGAGGTAAGCATCGATGAGGTCATGGCCAGCATTGATGAGTCCGGCATTGAGGTCGTTGACACCGCCCCAGATAGAGAAATCAGCGAAATCGCAGAATTGGCGGAGGGGAGCCCGGTCATTAACCTGACCAATATGATACTGCTGAGGGCCATTCGTGACGGGGCGAGTGACATCCACATAGAACCCCAGCCACAAAAACTTCGTGTGCGGGTTCGGATCGACAGCGTCCTCTACGAACTCATGTCCCCAAAAATTGAGATGCACCCGGCCGTGGTCTCCAGGCTCAAGATTATGGCCAAACTCGACATCGCGGAAAGGCGCATACCTCAAGACGGCCGTATTCAGGTTAATGTGGACGGGCGCACCGTTGATATCAGGTTTTCGTCCATGCCGGGAATCCACGGCGAAAAGGTGGTCTTGAGAATATTAGACAAGAGTAAAGTGATCCTCGATATCAATAAGTTGGGGCTTGATCCCACAGTGCTCAATAGATTCAAATCTCTCCTTAGAAGGTCCCACGGTCTCATCATAGTCTGTGGTCCTACGGGAAGCGGTAAGTCCACGACCCTGTATTCGGCCATAACAATGCTCAATACCCCGGAAAAAAATATTATCACTATTGAAGACCCTGTGGAATATCAGTTAGAAAGCATAAATCAAAACCAGGTAAAGGAGGCGATCGGTCTCACCTTTGCCAAGTTTTTAAAACATGCTCTCAGGCAAGACCCTGATATTGTCATGGTGGGCGAAATTCGGGACCGGGAAACTGCTGAGATCGCCATACAGGCATCACTGACCGGGCATTTAGTCCTGTCAACGCTCCATGCCAATGATAGCCCCAGTGTTATCACACGGCTCCTTGAGATGGGCGTAGAGCCCTATCTCATCTCTTCGTCCCTGCTGGCCTCCCTGGCACAACGTCTGGTGCGTACCATCTGCCCGGAATGTAAGACAAGCTACTATGCCCCTAAGGAAGTGATGCAGGAACTCGGTAGTGATGAAAACGAGCAGAGCCGGTTATCAAGAGGCAAAGGGTGTTCCGACTGTTACGACTCAGGGTTTAAGGGACGCATCGGAACTTACGAACTCCTGGAAATGGACGATGGCCTGCGATCCTTAACTTTAAATACTCCGACAATCGACGCACTCCAAAAGTATCTTAAAGAGCATGATCACAGGGGATTAAAAGAGTTAGGATATGAAAAAGTTTTGCAAGGTGTCACCACTATAGAGGAAGTAAAGCGCGTGACTTCCGTGGAGATGTAATAACGCGCAAACTATTATGGCGATTAGTCTCAACCATAAGAATCCACGCTTTGATGGAAAAGTTCTTAAAGCGCCGCATGACTTTGTCTCGGCACGGCGTGGCGGGATAATCCGTCGTTTTGGCAGTCCGATTAAACCCTCTGAGCTGATTTTTTTCACCTCCCAGCTTTCCCTGATGCTGGAGATCGGCGCATCACTCAATGACGCGCTCAAAGCCATAGAAAAGCAGACCACCAATACAACCTTCAAAGAGGTGATCCATGCCATGTTTCAAGATATCACGGAAGGCCGCCAGCTTTCCGATGCTATGAAACGGCACCCTCGAGTATTTGACAGCGTATTCACCAGCATGGTCAAGGCCGGGGAAACCGGGGGGTTTTTGAAGCAGATTTTAGATCGGATTGTTGAGATGAAGGAAAAGCGCCAGGCGCTCATCGCCCAATTGAAAACCACGCTGACCTATCCTGCATTTCTGTGCGTTATAGGAGCTCTGGTGGTTGTCTTTATCCTGGTCGGCGTCCTGCCAAATTTCACTGCATTTTTTGAGGGCAAGGAGCATATCTTGCCGTTTACCACTCGATTCCTCATGGCAATGAGCGCGTCTATGCGGGGATACTGGTGGGCCTATATGATATCCGGCGCAGGGCTGGCGCTCTGCCTCAAACTCTGCAAAGAGAGCGACATGGGCCAGGCAGTGATAGACCGGTTTTTTGTAAGCGGACCGCTGATAGCCAGAATATGCAACAAGATTTATACCTGTCAACTGCTTCGTACACTGGGGCATTTGTTGGAGAGCCAGGTTCCGCTTCTCGAGGCCCTAAAAGTGACCCGCGGCACCATGAAAAATCGGAATTTCAGGCACTTTATAGATCAGATTGCCGACCACGTGCAGCAGGGAGGAAGGTTTTCCCAGCTATTTGCCACCTACCCGTATGTCCTGGAGTCGGTCAAACAGATGGTCGCCACTGGAGAGGAAGCCGGAAACCTGTCAAAGGTCATGCTGCGCCTGGCCGAGTTCTACGATACAGAGGTTGATCAGGATCTCAAAGGTCTCGCCCCAATCATTGAGCCCATAGCCCTGCTTGTATTGGGCGCGGTGGTCGGAACGATCGTCCTGTCCGTGATCCTTCCAATGTTCAAGTTGGCCCAAGCAATACATTGAATTCGTATAGAAAAGTTGGGCCAAAAAGTGAACTAAAGTGGGTTGGAGTTATCCCAAAAATCGTTCAAGAGTTTGATTTCTTATCCGATAAATATTTTAATAGATCATATTAAACAACATAATCCAAAAAAGTTATAGATTTTATAGGAGGTAATTATGAAGATCAGACCGTTGAAGAATCAGGCCGGTTTTACCCTGATCGAGATGCTCATTGTGGTCATTCTCATTGGGATCCTCGCTATGGTAATTATTCCGCAGATCGGCGTATCCACCAAAGAGGCCAAAGAAAACACCTTAAAGGCCGACTTGAGCGCCATACGGAGCGCCGTTGAACTCTACTATCATCAGCACAACGAAATATACCCAGGAGCCAATGACAGCACGACCGGCTTAGCAGTTGCTAATGAAGCAGCCGCAGCCACCTCATTTGTAGCGCAACTCACCCAGTATACAGATGAGAATGGCGAGACACAGGTCAGCAAGGACGCCACGTTTAAATTCGGACCTTATATCAAAGGGAATACATTACCCACGAATCCCTGTAATGATATGAACACTGTGCTATGC
>JAFDAE010000513.1 GCA_019314005.1 Deltaproteobacteria bacterium
GAAACAACCTCCTGCTTAATCTTCTGCCGCAAAACAACATTATCCCAAACAGCATCCCAATCCCCAGCCCACCCCTTAACATTCGCCGCAATCCCCTTCATTATCTCAGAATCCCCATTAATCAAATCATCCGTCGGCTTCATAATATCCTCCTTAACATCATACTTCATTAAATCAACAAACCCGCCTTCAACAAGAGGGTCCTTGGTCCAATGCTTCCTAACCTCAGCAATCTCCAAAACCCGACGCCAAGAATGCAAACCATCCGCCGACTTAACAGGATTACAAACAACAATCAAATCAGTCGCCTTAAACGAAGTCACAGGAACCCCCAAATCATTAACAACCCTATCAAAAACGGCATAAGGACTCCCCCCATGAATCGTCCCAGCAACAACATTCGCCAAAGCCCCAACTCTCATCGCCTCATACAAAGCCTTCGCCTCACCCGACCGAATTTCCCCAACAATCAAACTCGAATCCCCCAATCTCAAAGAAGCCCTAATCCCCTCCTCTGCCGCGACCTCAGTCGACTCCCCAGCCAATGCCGAACGAACCTTCATCGACAAAATATCATAATCCAATTTCCTCATCGCCGTAACAGGCAACTCCAAAGTATCCTCAATCGTAATAATCCTATGACTCGGCATAATCTCCAACAACAACGACCCAAGCAAACTCGTCTTCCCCGACGACCGAGTCCCAGCAACCAACAAAGTCCGCGCCCCATCAATCATAAACGACAACAACCCCGCCCCCAACGAATCAATCATCTTATTCTTCACAAACAACGGCAACGTCCACGGCTTCGACCTATGCCTCCTTAAAGTATAAGCCAAGCCCCCCGCAGACAAAGGCTGCTGAATAATCGCAACCCTCGCATTAATTTCCCCCAATTCCAAATTAGTATCCAAAATAGGATTCGCCTCATCCAGCGCCCGACCAGAAGTCATCCTAAACTTAGCCGCCCAAGAATCAGCATCCTCCTTCGACGGAACCAAATTCGTAACACACTCATCAAAATCATTATGCCTCACAAAAATCGGCGACAACGAAACCGGAGCATTCACCATAATATCCTGCAACGCCTCATCCTCCAACAAAACCTCCAAAACCCCAAACCCAATCGTATACCTCACCAAAATATTCGCCAACTTCATCAACTCCCCGTGGCTCAAACTAACATTCTTATCCCCCGCCAAATCACTCAACAAATCCCTCGCCACATTATAAAAAACCTGCCGTGTTCTCTCGGGGTCAGTAAACTCCTCAGCCGTCGGCCGATGCTCAATCAAAACATTCCTCGCCAAATTCAACAACATATGATGGTCCTCGTCAAGCAAATACTCCGGCGGCGACAAATGATAAACCAACTTCGCCTTATTTGGTCTCTTAAAAATCGTAACCAAACTCTTGTCGTGCCCCTTCGCAATCGAATACTGTTTCACAATCTCCGCATCATCCGGAATCCGCGCAACCATCCTCGTAAAAGTAAAATTCGGCATAACATCCGCACGAAAAGCCTCAGAATAAATCCCCCTATCACCCACAGAATAAGAATCAAACAAACCCTTCAACTTCTTAATAATCCCAAGCCCCTCAAAAAACCCAAGAACTTTCTCCAAAATCCTAACATATTCCCCATTCTCATCTTTCGCCCTTTGGGCAAAAAGCTCCCCCTTCAATTCCCGATAAGCCCGAACCGGATCAACAACAAAAATCTCATTAATAACACGATTCAAAAAAGCATATGCATCATAATACAAACCCCCTAAATGCGACAACTTCTCAGGCGAAACAATCTTCTCCTGCTTAGTCAAAAAATCGAAAAGATGCCCAACCTCAATCAACATCTTAACCTGCCCAAAATCATGCGAATAATTCCTCTGCTGCACAAAAACAATCCGCGCAATATTCGGGTCCTCCCTCAAATTATCAACCGTCCTCCCCATCACCTCCGCCGAATCAATCAACGACGGCACAAAATTCGCCCCAAGATAATTCACATACATCACATTCTCCCCACTCTCCCGAACAACCTCATAAGAATACAACGGCGCATC
>JAFDAE010000514.1 GCA_019314005.1 Deltaproteobacteria bacterium
ATGGTCGGAAGATATCAGCGGGATAAAAAAGTTTGATGATCTCCCTGAAAAGACTAAGAATTATTTAAGACGAATAGAAGAGCTGACAGAGACTCCTATTCGAATCGTCTCGGTAGGACCGGACAGGGAGGAGACGATAATGCTGGAAGATCCTTTTGCCTAACCAGAAATGTCATCTTTTGCCCCGATACTGCGTTCTCCGCAGGTTTCTGTCCTCGACGTAGCACCGCTACGCCTGCGGGAAAAACCTTTGTGCGGCCTTGTCTCGGAACAAAATCTACCGTTTCTGGATTGAAACAAAATATTAAAAAGCCGTTGACAATTAAAGGCGGCTGACCTATACCAGCATAGGTCTAAGGACAATCTGTCGGGATGTAGCGCAGCCTGGTAGCGCGTACGGTTCGGGACCGTAAGGTCGGAGGTTCAAATCCTCTCATCCCGACCACCTTCCAATATCTCCCGAACTTTTTGGCTCAATTTTGCCATTGAAAATGGCTTGTAAACAAACCCGGCCACTCCGTTGTCCAACATAGCATGCGCGTCGGCGCTTCTCCCCAACCCGGTTGCCAAAAGGACTCTTACGTTCGGGTTAAGACGTTTCATCTGATGAAAGGCCTCACGCCCTCCCATAACCGGCATGTTCATATCCAATATTACCAGATCAACTTTTTCGTTGTTATCCAATATCAATTGATAAAGATCCACTGCTTCTTTGCCATTTATCGCAGCTAACACCTTATAACCTACGCTTTCCAACATCTCTTTCATGGCTTCGCGAACCACATCTTCATCGTCTACGACCAGAATGGTCTCCGAACCTGCTATTACCTGTTCTTCTAATTTCTCTTTGCTTTTTTCCTCTTTTTCCTTCTTGACCATTATCGGAAGATAAACCGACAAAGTAGTGCCCTGGCCAAGCTCACTGTAAACATCAACATACCCCCCATGGTTTTTTACAATCCCATAGACCATCGATAATCCCAAGCCGGTCCCCTCTCCCACCTCTTTGGTGGTAAAGAACGGCTCAAACATCCTTCCGAGGGTTTCTTGATCCATGCCGGCTCCGGTATCAGTAACGCTCACCAATACATACTTGCCAGGCTTAGCCCCCAAATTCTTTTGACAGAAGGCTTGATCCAATTCCGCCTCTTTAGTTTCGATTGTCAACGTGGGGGCCCAACCCTCTTCTCTCTTTTCCCCTCTCTCTTCCAAGGCCTGCACCGCATTAATACAGACCCCCATAATCGCCTGTTCCAGTTGATGTCTGTCCCCTTCTGTCATTAGATCTTCCTGGAGAGAAGTCGTAACCTTTATACTTTTGTCAATAGTTCGGGAGAATAACGTCAATATTTTTTCAATAAGCTGCAAAACATTTACAGGACCTACTTCGTATTTCCCTTTACGTGAAAAGGCCAAAAGCTGGGCAGTCAATTCTGCGGCACGGTTCCCGGCCTTTTCGACCTGATCTATGTAACGACGCTCCTTTGTTCCTGGTTCCAACGACATCTTTAACAGAGAGGCATACCCAAGTATCCCACCCAGGATATTATTAAAATCGTGCGCGATCCCTCCTGCTAATGTTCCTATTGCCTCCATCTTTTGCACCTGAACAAGGTGACCTTCCAGTCTTTTTCGTTCTGTGATGTCAACAGCGAGTCCGAGCGTGCCATAATAACTTCCATCTGCTGAATAGAGCGGGGTTGCATGCAGGTCGACATCTCGAAGTTTTCCGTCCGGTCTGCGAAAGACAACCTCATATCGCTCGTCTATCCCTCTAAGCCGGTCCTGTGTCCCTTCTTTAAATCGCGCGAATGTCTCTTTATCAACGAAACCGTCCAAGCTCATCCCGACTATCTTATCAGCATCAACGCCCAGTAGCTTACTAAAGGCCGGGTTGACAAACTGAAGGACTTCCTCTGTATCTACAATGCAGAGTCCCTCCTGTACATTTTCCACTACACTTCGATAGCGCTCCTCTGACTCTTTAAGGGCGCTTTCTCGGGCTTTGAGTTTAATGTTTCTCTTCTCCAGTTCGTCGGCCATGGTATTGAATGCCTTG
>JAFDAE010000113.1 GCA_019314005.1 Deltaproteobacteria bacterium
AAAAATTGCCAACAAATGTGGCAACAATAAAAAGCAACCCGCCTAAACCACCCGTAAGCGGCCCACTATAGGCTAAAAGCCCGCTGAGAAGTACACCGCCGGCAATAACAAGCGCATAGGTTAATCCGATTTCTGTAAATATGTCATGAATAAACTGATCGCCGGCAATCATGTTGTCAACTATGCTGGCTTGAACTTCTACGCCAGGAAAAGCACTGGAAAAGGGTATCGCCCTGAGGTCAAACAAGCCGGACGCGGAGGTACCAATCAGTACATACTTATCCTTCAGTGGCATTAGGTTGCGACCTTCAAGGATATCTACAGCGGAAATATAAGGAAATGTGTTTACAGGGCCACGAAAGTTAACCGATATCCAGCCGTTGTCATCAGTGGAGATGAAATGGTTTCCCACAGACACACCCAGGATGCCGGTTCCCGGAGTTTTAATTTGACGGGACGCATGGATCGTAATCCCCTCTTGTCGCTGCCCAACACGAAAAGTCTCCAGCGCTAGAGAAGGATAAGGTATATCATCCGACTCCATTAACAGCGGCACCTTACGGACAGTGCCGGATGGATCGGTAAAAACATTAAAAAATCCTTCGCTCTCGCCTTGGGCAACATCCATGACATTGATGATAGCCCGATATGTCGAAATCAATGCCAGGTCACTAAAGCGTGTGCTGCTTGGCTGAATTTTAATCTGACAGGAAGGCAATGGTGATTCGCCCGGTTCTTTCAGCCCGTCATTTTTCAACTGAAAGAAATACCCCAGCACAGTTGGCGCTGCCGCAACAGCATTGCCCAGCGCGAGGTCATGGTTGAGAATTTCATTATCCGATATCAGTTTATCAGCCGGCAGTTTTACTCCAAAAATATGCTGCAGCTCATTGATATATCGTTTTGGTGAGGTGCGGTCTTCTTCGGCAAAAACGATATCTATGCCGATCACCTTTGGCCCGCCGGCATGGATCTTATTGATAAGCTGGGCAAGGATATTTCTAGGCCAGGGCCATTGTCCGATTTTTTTGAGGCTTTTCTCATCAATATCGACGATCACGACCAAGCCTGTTGTCTTTACAGGGCCGCGCCATCGAAACATAGCATCAGCAATCCGATTGTCCATGGAAGTTAAAAGATCGGGTTTCCTGCTACCAAACGAGTAAAAAAGCAGGCACGATGCAAGCACCACAAGGCAGCCAATCTTAAAAGGAGAGAGTCTCAGTTTATTACGTATCGCCATCTTCTACTTCCAGATCCATGCTTCACGAAATGCCCGACTCAGCGGCTGCCGGCAAAAATACCGTTATAACTCTCACCACTGTTCATTTTAGCACCGAAATTGCCACCAATCGCCTCAGCATTGGGGCCGTAGTACGTTCCATTGACATCACTGCTGATCGTGCCGCTGATTTCAGCGCTGAAGCCACTATTGGTTATGGCTCCTGTTGTGCTGGTAACATTCAGATTGACCTGGTCAAAGGAAATCGTCCCTGTCACCGGCGTCGACGCGCTGGGATTGAAATCTAGTGTTAAATTGGTCGAACCGCCGGTGAGATCTGAGATCATTCCGCTTGAATTAAATTTGATACCTTCGGCACCCCCCAAATAAGTGCCGACAAAACTGGTGCTTATCAGGTTATCAACAGCTGTGGAAGGTGTTTGCTCACCTGCAATCCACATGGCCCCGGGTATATGCACGTGATAATCCTTTCCGGAATACGGGTCATTGTAAGCGATCTCCCAATACCCCCAGGTGGCGTACTCCGCAAACTGCGAAGCCGAATCCGCCGTTGCCATATAATTTCCATAGGCCTTTAACCCACCAGAAATCGCATTGGTCGTGATACTGTTGCCGCCTCCAAGAACTGCGACCAGGGTATCATCAAAAACATAAGCCGATCCCAGTGATCCACCAATTTGAAGATTGTTGATCGTGCTGCTTGAGCCTTCAAAGTCAGTTGCGGACATATTGCCGCTTAATGTCCCCAGGTCTTTGTTTATAGTAACCTTAAAATCCGTGGACTGGCTGTTCATAAAGACTCTCCGGTTTAAATCCACCGCAGCCATATCTTCGGAAACACCTACCACAAAGCCGTACCAGTCTTTTGTGCCGGTAGGCGCAACCGTGTATGAAGCGGGGATACCCTGGCTGACAGCAGCGCCTATTGCCGTCCAGTTTTCCACATCGGACTGGTTTTCAACGTTTACATTCAAACCCTGTATAGCAACTCCAACGGCATCTGTATTTGAACCATAAAATTGCCCGAATGTACCGAAACCGTTAATGGCGGACACCCAGTTTACATCAAGGTCGGAACCGACAACTTTAATATTAGCAAGCCCGGTCCCGCTGACATCTCCGAAAGTAAATACCGGCAGTTTGTGCTCCGGCAAATCATTTACCACAACACTGAAAAATTTTTTATTATACCAATTTACCCTAACTTTCTGTTCCGCATTAAAAATATCCAGGCTCCCAGCAGAGCTGCCGCGGACAACGCCATAATATTTTTCAATGCCATTATCAGGAACACTACTTGAGTGACCCCCTGAAAAGCCAAGTTCATAAAGCAAATTGAGGATGGACTGCTCGGGTTCTAAGACCCCGGTCGACAGGATGTCCTGGGAACTCGCAACGAAAACGTCATTGACAATCTCACTTACTGTGTCAGCGGGACTTTCAAACGTATTCTCCGGGCTGAGGGTTGCGAAATCATCACCGGTACCTGCGGTACTGTCTTGCCCGGACTCATCTTCCGAGCCGGCGTCATCTTTAGAGACATCCTCTTCACCGGAGAAACCTTTATCTAAATCCATCAAGTCTTCATCGGTATACCTGGTCGGCAATGCCGGCAACACATCCGGCCCCTTTACAAATGTGCCATAACCTCCTTTTGTAATAGTTACCGTTCCAGCGGCATTGGTTACATAAATCCCTTTCCCGCCTAAAAGAAGAACCGAAAGCGATCCCCCGGCAACTTTACCCGCATACATGGATCCACGAATACCAATAGTAGCTGCAGGGGTCTTGGTTTTAAAGTTCTTAGGAGCCACCTGAGTAATGGTGCCACCCATTACCCGGAAGGCGCCCTCTTTTATTCGCGTTTCCATGGCCCCGGTTTTTTGTTCCGGATTCCACTCGTATTCAGCAATCTTCATTTCAGAGTTTTGACCGAGGCTGATCAGCGTGTTGTCATCGAACATCACCTGTACCCGTCCACGCTTACCGGTTTTAATTGTATCTGCCAGACAGATAGCACTTTTGATGGACAACCGGCGGGATATACCGCCGGCATCAACTGCGGTTACGTCGCCTCTTACAGCCACAACAGAACCAACCACCTTTTCTTGTGCGTTGGCAGGAGGCACAAACACCAACGCCAGGACAACTATTATTGAAAAAACACTGAAGATCATATACGCCTGTTTCATATCCATGCCCTCTTATAAAGAAGCGGCAAAATTGCGCTATTAGTTGGTAATCTCGTAAAAGGTCTTCCTGTACAGCATCTTTCATGAAACGCTCGGGTCAAAACGAGTATGACACGGATGTAGATATTACATTCTTTGTGTATTCGTACAAAGCGATGTTAGAGTCGGATTTCGTATACCTGTAACCGAGCTGTAATGAAAGACTGCTGATGTTATCATAAGACCGCCAGAATGTTTTCGATATGCCCGCACCGGCATAATGGATATTATCTTTTCTATATTCATTAAAGAGCACATATACGCCATCGTATGAATTGTGTTTGAACTCATAGTTCCCAAACACAGTAAAATCATATGACAGGATTCTTTCCAATGTAGTTTTCACCCTGTATTGTTTATAGCTGTTCGTATCATCGCGCGCGTTTTCGATTTCTCCGGATATTGAAACGCCGATCCGGTTTGCCCCGACCGAAAAGACCGGCCCAATCTCAAAATTCACGTTTGTTGCATCTCTTCCCGGAGTTTGATAAAAGGTCTTATCTTCAAACTTGCATTTTATATTGAGTATTGCATGCTGACTAAGCAGCAAAGCGAGGGTTGTTTCCAAACCGGCGGATCGAAAATATCGATCATAGTCAAGTTCCAGGTAATTAATTAATCCGTGAATCCCCACTAAATACTTTCCTGAATGAATCTCGGGGCCGGTGGTTAAACCAAGATAGACTATATCAAGATCACTCTCATCCTTATATAGGGATTGGAAAAAGGCGCCCGTGGTATTCCATGAGTATCGTCTGTCCGGAAAACGGTAAGCATAATTCAGAATGCCGTTCGCACCGAAAATAAAGTCTTCCTGTGGTTTCGCAGAAGGTCCTGTCAGGGTTACGTCACCAACAACTGTCCGGACAATTTCGCTGGAAGGCGCCACACGTACATTATCATCCCAGCCATATCCCACGGCAATAAAGCCGTTGAAAAAATGACGCTTTTCTGCCACTGCTATATCGGCAAGAATTTTTTCTATGTTTTTGAGCACAGTTTCCGGCGGATTTGTGGCCAGCACATCCTCGAAATATTGTCTGGCATTTTCCCGCAGACCAAGCTTCAGAAACGTTCGCGCCATCTCGAGCTTCACACGCATGGAATCCGGCCGGGCAATAAGAATGCGCTCGAAAGCCATTATCGCCATTTCGTAATTTCCGATTTCAAACGCCGCGCGGCCAAGATAAAAGTTGATATCAAGGTCGCCGGGATCCGCCTGAAACGCCTTCAAAAACTTATCGTAGGCATCATCATAATAGCCCGCATTAAAATAAGCTCTGCCCTGTTGAAAGCTTTCAACCACATCGTGCTGTGCTGCAACAGATACCGAACAAAGTAGTGCCATTTTTACAGAAAACAGCAAAATAAGCAGGTTTGTTTTCATTGTCTGATCAATGTCCAAACTATTAGCTGAAAGATAGCTTTTAACTGACTTGAAGCATCCCGCACAGCACTTCAGGAACATCCATGCTGCTTCTCGGCCAAGGGTTATTTACTGGTCTTCTTTTCGTGCTTTTTGAAAATATCCTTAATAGCCTTTTCTAAGAAAAACCTTTAAAAACACGATATTTTTCCGTCAGGCAAGGAAGGTAAAAATATAGCGCTGACGCTTCACTTCGTGCAACTACGGGAACACATTGGGGATTTCGAGGATTAAACATACTTACACGCCCAAACGGACACAAATTAGGGCATAATCACAAAAAGTGGGATATTTGTGGCAGGCTCAAAGGAAGTGGCTAACATATTGTTTTTATTGGTGCCTAGGACGAGAATCGAACTCGTACAGGGACAAGCCCCGAGGGATTTTAAGTCCCTTGCGTCTACCAGTTCCGCCACCCAGGCATGTTATGGATAATAATTTTATCGGCTCTATTTGTCAACCTCAAACAGCCCCTATTTTTCTGCTTGATCATATAGTGTCTAGCGTGGTAATGTAACCAAAACTTTTAAAATCAATCTAAAGTGGCTGGCCAATAAGAACCTTAAGCAAGAGGAGGTTAGCATGAAGTTTAACACTCTTTTTTTAAAGATAGTTCCTTTATTTGCTGTATTTGTACTAATTGTGGGATGTTCTCCGAAGCTGACAAAAGATGATAAAGCGCTTCTTGAGTCTTCCTTGAAGGCGGCGACCACAGCCAATGATGCTGCGGACAGGGCTGAAAAAGCCGCGATCAACGCTGAAGAGGCTGCGAACAGGGCTGAAAAGGCAGCAGGTGATGCCGCATCCTCTGCTCGCCGGGCGGAATCTGCCGCGGATGCCGCGGATCGATCAGCGCAAAAGGCTGAATCAATATACGAAAAATCGTCAAGGGCACTCAAGTAGGCTATAAAATAACATTTTAGGTGTCCGTCTTTTGAGACCTTTGAAAAATGGCAGTTTTGCAAAGGTCTCCTTTTGATAAGACGGCCCTATTATTCCTTGACGTTTGATAAAATTATGTTTTATTATCCTCAGGTTTGGGGCCATATAGAAATTTTTTAAAAGGGGGTCAGCGCTTTGGCACAAGGAACAGTAAAATGGTTCAGTGATAAAAAGGGATTCGGTTTCATTGAGCAGGAAAACGGGCAGGATATATTTGTTCACCATTCCTCCATCAACATGTCTGGGTTCAAAAGTCTCGCTGAAGGCGAGCAGGTGAGCTTTGACGTTGAAGAGAACGACCGAGGGCCAGTGGCCAAGAACGTCACCAAGGCTTAGTTCACACTGCAACAAGGTCATAAAGGGCACTTCGTCGAAGTAAGACGAAATGCCCTTTTTTTCTTTTATCCGTGGTTAAAAAGTTATAAAGCTCGCCATAATGACGTCCTCTACAAAAGTCAGATGGTTCTTAAATCTTGTCACCCTTCTCCTGGTACTTGCCACTCCACTTTTCGCACGAACAGAAACCTTTACGGCAGCCCACGTATGTGACGGGGATACCATCATCCTTTCCAATCAGCAGCACGTGCGCTATATCGGAATCAATGCGCCGGAGATCGCTCACGACATGAAACCTGCTGAATATTTTGGGCATGAGGCAAGGGAATGTAATAAACAGCTTGTCTTAGGGAAAAGGATAAGGCTTGAATTTGATCGAGAACGGCAAGATCGCCATGGAAGGACCCTTGCCTACGTCTATCTTGAAGACGGAACTTTTGTGAATGTAGAACTTGTCAGGGCAGGCTGTGCGCACGTGCTTTATGCACCTCAGAATGTAAAATATTATGCGAGCCTTCTCACCTTACAACGGGAAGCGATTGAGGCACAAAAAGGGATGTGGCCACACATCCTCGCAGCTTCTCAAAAACCGTATACAGGTAACGCGAGATCCAAAAAATTTCACCGTCCCACCTGCTCATTCGGGCAACGAACATCTACGAAAAATGTGACACAGTTCAAAACGAAAAAAGAGGCTTTTATGAAGGGATACAGCCCATGCAGGAAGTGTCTTCCTTGATCTGTCATCAAAAATGACTCCTATATCTTTTAACAATTGTCAATGACCAGTAACTAATTGGATATCGACCGCGCACACCTTGAATTCCGGTATTCGGGCGACAGCGTCAAGGTC
>JAFDAE010000515.1 GCA_019314005.1 Deltaproteobacteria bacterium
GACATCTCACTTGACGATATCTCCGTCACCGAGATCGCCCAGATCACCGTCCCGACCGCCGGCTCCGGTTATGACGGAACCATTAAATGGTACGATGATTCGGATGAACTGATTTCCACTGCCGATTTTGCGGATGGCGCTACAATGTCTGCACTGACCACTACATTCGATGACGGTGACTGGAGTGGATATACCTGTAAGATCAACGGACTGTTTCCAAGAGTCTACTTTAATAATGGCGGAGACAGGACGTTAATCAAGACGGTGGAGAACCTTGGTTATGTCGGGTGGACGAGCTTTGAAAAGGCATTTCAACAATGCAATGCTCTAGTATCGATAGATGCAGGAGACACAGACCTTGATACAGTAACCAATTATAATTCGGCGTTCGTGTGTGACGTTGTAACCTCCATTAGCATACCCAATATAGGAAGCCCGATAGATATGGAATGGGCGTTCGCCTTACAAAATATAACAGCATTGAATGTTTCGGAATGGGATATTTCTGACATTACATCAATGGATTCCATGTTGTTTGCCGTAACCCTCAACACCACCGGCCTCGGCGGCTATGATGCAATGTTGAACTACTTCTCCGCTGAACATCAGGCCGGCCGTGCATTGGATAATGTTTTCTTTGGAGGCGGGTTCTCCACATACAGTGCGAATGCTTCGGCGTCCAGAGATAACCTATTATTAAATGGTTGGACCTTTACAGACGGCGGACCATTTGATTTCAGTCCGCTGAATCCTCAAAGCTTTGTTTCCACTTGGGAAATTCCGGAGGTGGATGGATCGGAGCATGTTATAGCTACCGACTTTTCTAGCGATTGGACGGCCACAGTTAACTCTACCGTAGCAACGGACGCAGGGCATGTTATTTCACTCTCAGGAGAATCTTCTGGTATTCAGCAGAACTCAACCATCACAGACGGAAAGAAATATGAACTTACATATGAGGTGATTGGAACTCCTGATGGAGGCGTTTACATGTATGGAATGGGTAATGTCACACTGCCCGTTACGGTTGGCGTCCACACTGTAGTTAGAAATGGAAGTGGCGACACTAGCAGGATACAACCAACAAGAGATTCCGGCATCAACGGCGGCATATGCGATGTTATCTTTAAAAGCTTCTCGGTAGTAGAAATCAACAAAATAACCGTACCTACCACAGGTGCAGGTTATGACGGCTTCGTGGACTGGGGTGATGGAAACACGGACCAATTCTCCGGAACTGCTCCAGATATTTCACATTCATGGGCTACATCAGGTACCAAGACCATTAGTATTGGTGGAACGTTCCCAAGGATTTATTTTAACAATGGCGGTGACAAGGCGTTCATCAGGACGGTAGAGAACCTTGGGCATGTAGGGTGGACGAGTTTCCAGAATGCGTTTTATGTCTGTGACAATATGACAAGCATTATAGGCGGCGATTATGACGTTAGTAATGTCGGCCAATGGGGCGGCGCATTTGTGAATATGTATTTATTAACTGCATTATCTTTACCCTCTATAGGGGACAGCACAAATTCATTGGAGTATGCGCTGTTTGGGCTTGGTATTAGTTCAATAGTTGTTACAGGCTGGGATATAGCAGACGTTATCACAATGGGAAGTATGCTCCAATATACCACCCTCAACACCACGGGTGCGGGCGGGTATGATGAAATGTTGAACTACTTTGCCTCTGAACACTTATCAGGTCGTGCATTGGATGATGTGCCTTTACATGGAGGCAACTCCGAATATAGCAATGCGGCGAGCTTAAACAGAGACTACCTGATTATGCAGGGGTGGGACATTGAAGACGGTGGAGCCAGTGAACCAATTACGGGGATGGGTACATCCTTTGTTTCTACATGGGACTATCCTGCGATTGATGCTAGTGAACATGCAGAACAAACCGATTTCTCTAGTGGATGGTCTATAGAAGGAGAATCCACACGAACCACTGGAGATGCTAACATACTATCCCCGTCGGGGGCGGCATCAAGTGTTTACAAAGGCTCTACCATTACGAAAAAAAAAAAATACTTAGTTGAATAT
>JAFDAE010000516.1 GCA_019314005.1 Deltaproteobacteria bacterium
ATAAGTAAAGCTGTCAGTGGGCAAAAACCTGTCCAGCCGATTTCTGCATATATCAGCGCTTCCGGTAACCGTTACGTTAAATCCTTTGTAAACCAAAGGAGCGGCGATTTGGGCATGGCCGCCCCCAACATCCAAAATTTTTGCTCCAGGATAAGATTTCAAAAAATCCAAAGATATACATGTTTGAACATATAAAAAATACTCACCGATCTTCCCGGAAAACCGTTGTGCATAGCCCTCTGATGACGTTTCGATATCAGCTGTTTCTTTGAATTCTGAACGTTTCAAACCAGGTTAAGTCCAAGCCTGTTATTATTTATTACTTTAAGAGGAAGATAATGTTTATAAACATCTTTAATTTGTTTTAATTTGTTTGCGCTGCTCCAGTTCAGTTCCTTTGCTGTAATATCTGCTACACAATCAATTATTTTTTTTGATGGGCATTCTGCTGTGCCGAGCACGGTGCGTCTGAAAATAATATCAGAAAGTGATAATGCCATTTCTTTCCGAATTGAATACAATATCTCCATAACAGTTACAGGGGGATCATTGCTGATCCAATCACTTGAACAGCTTGTTTTAACTGCAAATTGTAAAATCCGTTTGTGTTGATGTCCATAATTAAATTTTAAATGTCGAACAATCTTATCCATGTTGGTTAGATTATTCCCTGATATTGTTTTCTTACACACTTGATCTGTAATGTTATTATCTGATCGTCTCTTAGGTAATGGTGTGGCTTGAACCGCTAAATTAATATAGCGACTGATTAAATTTTTTACATCAGAAGCTGTTTGAGGGGCAGTAGTATATTTTACTCCTTTGACTGATATTAACCCTCTGATACTATCAGTTTTTTCATGGTCAATCAGTTTGGAGTTTTTTTCCAATTGAACATCAGATTCCACGATTTTACTTGATTTTGACATTGGGAGAAGACCCGCATGAAAAAATGTTACATCTCCTAATGACAATTTTGCAGGTGGGTATATTGTATTGATTTCTTCAATAAATTCAATGATGTCATCCAGCTCGATTTTGAAATTATCAGGATTGCCTTGATAGTGTTTATATTCCGTTCCTATCATAGTATATCCACGCCAAGGAACGAAAAAATATAACCGATTACCTTTTTTCAAAACTGCGTCATTATCAATATATGTCTGGCGGCCTTCAAGACCCACAGCAATATCCGAAAACATTTTTTTTCTGACAATTATATTAATACCCCTTGCCCAAAGCTGCGGTTCTTTATTCTGACCCGACAAAAAAGACAGAATCTTATCAAGCCAGGGCCCTGCAACATTGACAACGATTTTTGATTTTATCTCAAATTGCTTTCCGGTGATTATGTCATGTGCGAGGATGCCCTTGATCTGTTTGTTTTGAATATTAAGATCGATTGTTTCTAAATAATTGGCGATACAGGCACCATTATCAGCAGCTTCATGAATAAATGACAAAGATAGTCGTTCAGTGTTTATTGCTATGGCATCATACCATAATCCTGCTCCATTTAACCTCTCTCTGCTAATCTCAGGGATCATTTTTAAACACATTTCTTGTGAAATAATTTTCCCTGCAGGTAAATGAACTTCCGGATCTAGTGAACAGTTTCTATCATGACTTATAATGTCATTAACGAAAAGTGCTACCCGCATTATTTCTCTGCCTTTAAGTCCATGACCGTATGTCGGCATGATACATGCCAAGGGTTTGACAAGGTGTGGAGCGAACCTCATCATTGCCCGCCTGGATTTAATAGATTCTCTCATCCTCTTTATATTTAAATGCTGAAGATATCGCAACCCACCATGTATGATTTTTAAGCTGTTACTGGATGTTGCATGGGAGAAATCTTTTTTTTCAATTAGAGCAGTTTTAAGACCAGCCAGTGCTGTTTCTCGCGCAATTGCCGCTCCGTGAATGCCACCTCCAATGACTAGAACATCAAAGTTCTGAGAGGCTATGTTGTCCAAATCTCTTTTCATTTTTGATTTGTTCTCACACTTTTTAGGCGCAGTGTGAGTTGGCGGCGAAGAAAACGAATAG
>JAFDAE010000517.1 GCA_019314005.1 Deltaproteobacteria bacterium
CATAGGTGTGGCTGCCAAGCCTTTAAATTCTATCAGTGCAAGTTTTTATAACTGTAGTCCATCAAAAGATTGTGCCAAGTTTTGTTACGCCACAAAAGGTAACGCTGCATTAGCAACATCCATTACGAAAACAGAAGTAACCACTTGGGCTGTTGAGAATGATCCTACCAAGGCAGCTGAAATAGCACACAGGCATTATCAATCTACTGCCGAATCGAGAGCAGGCAGGTTTCTGCGATTATTTGACCGTGGTGATATGTCTGATGAATGGATTACCTTTATCAAGAAGCTGAATAAGTTAGGCACAAAGGTACAGGTTTTCTCCAAACGTCCGGATCTTCTTAGGCAAATACCTGAAGGAAATGTACGGCTACTGTCAGTTGATAAAAGCAATATGGGAATGGCCGGCAACAATCCTGATCTTAAACTTGCTTTTGTATATGACGGTAAAAGAGACATTCCAGATCTGATAAAATATGCAAAACAATTAGGTGTAATCCTTCCTGTCAAACATGGACGAAGAATTCTTTCAAAAGAAGAAATAGCATCTATCCCAAAAGAATTTAAGAAGAAGATTTGTCCTCTTGATGCTGGTCTTAAAAAGATTGGTCCATACAATTGCACTATGTGCGATAATAATGGAAACATTGGTTGCTTCATAGGTAGGAAGAATCTTCCTTCTTTGGAAACAAATCTGGATAAACAGGACATCAAAGACAGAGTTCAAGAGTTAAGATTATTTTCAGGAGATTTAGATAATGAAACAAGAGCAGAGTTTCTTAAGGAACTGGATATACTCGTTTCTGAAATACAGTCCGGAGTTGACCCAGGAGCAGAAACAATCAGCGAAGGAAGGGCTCAAAACTCGCACGAAAGAGCAACCAAAGAAGTCGAAACAAAATACTCAGTAGAGGGTGAAGCTGTTGCTCCGCTTACCCATGAAGAGCTTGAACCGGATTGGAATGATAATGTAAAATATTCTGTTCGTGGTGAAGCACCACCAAAGAAAACAGAAAAAGCTTATAAGCTTCTGCAACTAAAGAAGAGCAAGAAAGGCCAGATGTTCCCACTCTTCATTGATGCGAAGGAAAATACTCCTGCTGGTATATGGCTGGATGCAGAATTTGTACCAACAGAAGGTTATGCTCCACGACCAGGTTGGCATTTTGGATACCTTCCTATCGCTCCGCACCTTATGAAAAAGAATGGAAACATGCCTAATGATCGTGTGTGGGTTGAAGTTGAGATTGCAGCTGATGTCGATTGGCAACCAGAAGCTGATGCAAGTAAAACAAAAGATCTTCGTAGTAAAGTTCCTAAGAATGGATATTATAAATATCCTCGTCCGATTACTCAAGGTGGTGCATGGTATATCTCCGGAGCAATGAAGATAACCAAGATCTTTAATGACAGTGAAGTAAGAAACATCTTAAAGAAAGAAGGGCTTGTTCATCCTGAACGTGACAGTGGGTCTGATATAAACCTTGAAGATTGGGGATTGCAAACAACTCCTGTTGTTCCTGTTGCAGAAGCTCCAAAGAAAACTCTCCTAGAAAGATTGCAGGAACGTAAAAAAGCTGAAGAGGCGGTTGTTCCAAAACCAGTACAGCAGGCTTTGTTTTCTGTCTTTGGTGACACTCTCGATACTGCAAAGGATAGGATCAATCGTATTGAGCAGAAGTATAGTGTTCGTGATTGGATTGAAAGAGCATATACATACTTTGCCGATAGGATGTATCCGGTTCATGTTGTCCAGAAGAAGCTCGGTAAGCTGGCAGAAAAATACAATTATCTTCTGGCAGAACGGCTTCGTGGAAAAGTTACTGCTGATGAAATAAAAATATTTAAGGAAGAAAGGATTATTCCTTTGTTGAAGTTTTTATCTGACAATGGGCTTAATCCAAAGGATCTTGAAGAACTTGCCTATGCTCGTCATGCTCCAGAAGCAAATGAACGACTCCGGAAGATCAATGCAAGACGTACTCTTGATAAATTGGAAAATCTTTTCCTTCCATCTGAATGGAAAGAGATTAAAGATCGTATCTTTAAGA
>JAFDAE010000518.1 GCA_019314005.1 Deltaproteobacteria bacterium
ACGGCTGACACCACCATAAGTTACGTTACCGTGCTTATTAATCTTTACTCGTTACTACCTTAATTATTAATTTTTACTCAATAGGTAAACTGTGGAACATGATGTCGTATGGAGCTTCTATGCCTTCTGTGAAAACGTATTCCAGCCTGTTCGTTACCCAGTTGCTTTCTGGATAGCGGCTCCAGCGGAGGTTTGGATACCTGTTCTGACCTGTCGGCTGTAGGCATTCAGGAGTATGCCAAGAGCCGTCATAATAGTTATACCAGACTTTATAGTAATCCGTGTAGCCGGTAGCCCTTCCCTCCCAGACCACGTGCATCCTATCTAGGATGTCCACGGCGATGGAAGGATAGAACTGATCGTAGCTTTCCATACCGGGTGCGGTGCTTATCCTGATAGGCGTGTGCCAAACTCCATCATAATAGTTATACCAGATCTGATAGTAATCCGTGTATCCAGTTGCCTTTCCATGCCAGACGACGTGGAGGCGGTCGAAGCTATCCACGGCGATGCAAGGATAGAACTGACTGCGGCTTTCCATGCCAGAGTAGGTGCTTATCCGTACTGGAGTATGCCACGAGCCATCAAAATAGTTGTACCAGACCTGATTGTAAGCGTAGCCGGCAGCCTTTCCACTCCAGACGACGTGTATGCGGTCTTGACTATCCACGGCGATGCAAACATCGAACCCTTGATCGTAGACTTCCATGCCCGAGTAAGTGCTTATCCTTACTGGGGTGTGCCACGAGCCGTCGTAATAGTTATACCAGACCTGATAGCGAGTTTCGTATCCTGTAGCACGTCCTTGCCATACCACGTGGAGACGGTCTTGACCGTCCACGGCGATACAAGGATACCTCTGATCGTAGCTTTCCATCCCAAGGTAGGTGCTTATGCGGGTTTCATCCGTCCACGTCTTTCCGTTATCCACGCTCTTCTTAACGTAAATCTGGTAATAACCACCCAACTTTTTCATGTAGACGCAGTAAAGCGTCCCGTCGCTGGTGCGGACTAACTTCCTCTGGGTAGTAGGACACGTAGCCATCGAATATTCGGTTGCTGAAATCAAGATCAAAACTGGTATGGCTGTTATTAATAAGTCAGTTAACCGTATTACTTCGCTGAGACGGTATTGCATATACGTTTTTTCCGGCTGTTCCGGATACGGATACCCTTGGATTTGACCATCCGAGATGCTTACTGGTTCAGTAAATGTTAAAGTTAAGATTTGACTGGGGAAGACCGTTCCTTCTTCTGTTAAAGATAAGTAATCTGAAAGCGATAATATTGTTTTACCTCTCGGCGGAATATTAACTTCATCTGTGATGCTTATCGATTCCGTGAACGCGATCTCGGTCAGCAAATTAGTGAATTTCTCGACCGCATCCATGAGGCTGATTTGCTCCATGCCTGTCCGTTTAATTACTGGAAGTATGGTGCGGGTCATTAAATCATAGGTAATTAGTTTTTCGCTAAGATGGAGTATCTTATGCAGGATTGCTTCTTCGTATTTTTCTGTGGAATAACTAGCTGAATCATAAGCTCTAAGCGAATATGATGCACTAATGGGGGGAATTAGCGTTCTTATACGGTAGTTGAACGAGTCTGAAAATACGTGGAAGTAGTCGAAAGTCCTCTTGTCTAGGTATCTGATAGCCGTGTTGAGCGAGTCGCTTAACCATAACGGCTGGACGTGAATAAGTCTATAAAGTCTGCCTATGCGGTATAGCCACGTAAAGCCCTGCTTTGCTTCCTCAGGGTTCTCCTCTATCGTCTTCTCTATGTTGCCCAATTGCTCCTCTATCTGCTGTTGTGCCGTGGGATACGGGAATGAGCCGTATAAAAGCATCCATACAAGCGTTGTGATGTCTAACGTCTGCTCTATCTTTTCAAGCGGTATTTTAGACATGTCCCTGAGATACTCTTTACCAGATCTCAATAAGCTGAGGATGATATCGACTATCGCCGACGCCACTACTTACCACCGTGTTTATGCTAGTGTAACTTGCTCATAATAAGTTTGTTGATGGTCGAATGTCTCCTGTATTA
>JAFDAE010000519.1 GCA_019314005.1 Deltaproteobacteria bacterium
CCACGCTCAAAAGACATACACCTCGCAGACATGTTTGCCATCAGTAATGATGAATAACGATCTTTACGAAGCCTACTCTTTTTTCCGGCTGCAACTTTAACTTCCGGGGTATCCCATCGCTCCCTACCGGTAGATGTTTGTGTCATGACAATCATGGATAGCTCATCCTTAAGATCCTCAATCTCCATAACACAATCCTCAAGAGTATCATACCTCCTACCGGCCACCTTATCGTGTTCAATAGATAGTCCGATGCTCGCGGCGTCAAAAAACGGAAACAGTAGAATCTTGTCTTCAAAGTCTTTTCTAAGGCCATGATTTGATTCTGCTAACCAGTCAGCTCTTGCGAATTGGCATAGTCTTAGTATATGTAGTCCAGAGTGGTCGTCTGTGTCTTTAGCTTTATCCTCATCAATTACGGGCCATATCGGAACCTCCCCCTCCGGTATCTTGTCCTTGTCATGTAACGCTTCCATTACGGCAATACCACCACCCTGAGCATCCAAGGATATTTCGTAACAGGGAAACACCCTCATTAGCTGTCTAATTTTCTTGGCACAGTACGAGTAAAAATCGTCTTCGTCCACAATCTTTGATTTAAGCTTATCTTTATGTTGTTGTCGGTTGGTCGTCCAGCAATGAACAATCCGCCTATGGTCTTCTCTTACTTCTAGCACAACAATACTAAAATTATCAACTTCAGAAGCCGGATCTACCCCAAACACATATTTCTGATCTGCGGAACCCTTAAGCATGGATTCAAATGAAACCTCTCCCGAGGGAAGAAAAACCGGTTTGGTTGGAGATGTGGTACAAGCTTCCAATAAACTCCGTTTGAAAAACCCCTGACTGTCTGTCGTAAAACACGCACCATATTCCATATTGTATATCCCAGAGTGAATGGTAGCTTTAGCTCTACTAACCTGTCCATCGTCCATGAAACCATCGGGAAGCGTAGTAACCGGCATACGAATAATAGAATATTCAGACCAGTCAAATTCTGGCGGAACCTCTCCCCCAAAAATATCTTGAAGTTTAGCAACGTTACCGCCGCTAGTAATTATGTCTTTATACCTCTTCCAATAATCAGCAAAATGATTGAAATCGTAATAAGCGGTCCCAGATAAAATAATCTGATTCGATTTCTCGATCAGGGATTCTGATCTAACAACCGCTTCTACCCCCAGCTCTTTGGACTTCTTATTTTGCGCTTTGATTCTCACTTTGTCAGAAGGAGAGGCCGCGACAGCAGCAAAACCAGCAACAACGTTTTCAAATATATCACGGGGAATCGATGCAAACTCGTCCGCAATAATGTCGTTGGCTCTTTGTCCTCTAATCTTTGAACCGTCGCCAAGAGGAAGACATGTAATTGTACTCTCATTGATATGCATCACACACCGATCTACGTCTCTTCTGGGACCACTATTGGTGCCACACAAATCCCTTAGAATGGGAGCATTTTTCCATATAGTATCCATATACTCAAACAACACCTTCGACTGCCTAAAAGCCGCACCAACTACGACAATTTTTCGTCTAGGCATAAACAGGGCGCGTAAAAGAGGATAGACGGATAGAATAAAGGATTTACCCATACCACGAGAACCAATAAGCATGGGAAATTTTCTGTTCCACACCTCATGCAAAATGAGAGATTGAAACGGTAGCAATTGAATATTCAGTATGTATTTACACGCAAAAGAAAAGTATTCAGGACGCACCATGAGCCAAGCTATACGTTCCAATAGATCATCTCTATCTGCACCACCTACCACGAAATCCATTGGGTTGAATAGCTTAGACTCATCAACCTCTATACCAAGCCAAGCATCTTTTATTTTACTGGAATCATTAATCATTTATTGGTTTAACCTTTGACTTTTCCATCGTCCGAATTAAAAATGGGAATAGGGATTTCGGAACTAGACCTCTCGACTTATGATCCAGCTCTGCATCTTCGGGCTCGATCTTTTTGATGTCCTCGACGGTAGGAGTAGGCTTTGTGGTATCGATAGCCCATTCTATGTCTCTCTTTTTAGCCCATT
>JAFDAE010000520.1 GCA_019314005.1 Deltaproteobacteria bacterium
TGCGGCATAATAGGCATCGGTATCACGGACGTCCTTTCCGATCAGACCTAGGCTGATCTCGAGATAGGCGAGCAGCGGTCCAATTACTATAGACCCTATAAATAGTAGTGCCAGGGCCATTAGCAGGACGTGTCCTCTTTCTCTTCTCATTTTCATAAATCCCTGTAAAATATTGCCGTAACCTTATTTATATAATCCTTAGGTAAACATTTAGCTATTAATCCTCTATTAAGATGATTCTTGAATTTACGTAGATTTCCAGCTCCTTAGATTGATCACCAACATTTGAATTTATATGGACCTCCAGATGTGAATACTCACCCACAGATGAGTTAAATGTAACATCGCTATAGCTTTCTATATTCCGGGCTACAGCGAGCCCGTATTGGGAATCAAGTAACCACTGTTCAGTTTCCCAGCGCTCCACAGTCTCCTCACGGACCAGTTTGCCATTGTCCCAGCGGTATTCTACTTCATACGAATAAATTATCGCCCCGGTGCGGTCCTCCCAGGAAAAGGTACCGTAAACCGGTTCGTCACCGTATGTAAAGTCTGCTGCTCTTATTGCGTCCCAGGTGATCCAGTCAGCCGCACTGCGCACCTCATTTGTGGCAGTAAGCTCAGATCTCTCGTTATCGGGTATTGTCATAAGCATGTAAAAGGCTCCTCCTACTACAGGCAACATCAGTGCAGAGATCGCCATTGCAATAAGCACCTCTATTAAATTGAACCCTCGAATTTTTCTTAGCAATTCAATCTCACCTTGCTTTTAAAAATAAAGAGATAGTGCCTACGGCGCCGCACTATAGAAGCTCAACGATGCCAACTCGGTCGCTACCGTGTAAAGGTAGTCTAGATTCTCAACAGGGTTCGAGTTATAGAAGAACACGGTATACCATCCCGCAGGAACAATCTCATCGCGGTAGATGGTAGCGTCGGCAGTATCGTTACCATCATCGTTTGAAGGTGTGGTCAGCCACAGAGTGGTATCCGACCCTATTGAAGCAACCGTGTACCATTCTTCCCCGTCGGATTTTTTTATTGTGTTTCCTGCTTCGAGTTCATCGCTGAATGAGGTGCCAGAGCCTGTAATGCTTATGCTGCCAAGTGTGAAGGTCACAGTTCCACTGAGTGTGCCCTCTTCCCTGGTCAGCACCGTGGTAAGAATATTCCCTTCATCCTCAAGATAAAGTACCTCATCATGCGCTATACAGGCGCTGTCTGGCTCTCCGCACTCACTCCCCTCTACTATTTGTGGCAGTTCTTCATCATGACACTGTGCCGGGTCCCCCTGCTCCCAGCAATCAGGATCATCCATCAGCACTATCCGGGGGTAATCGGGATCAGGATCGTCCGCGTTCTCAGCCTCTATACAATCATCATAACAATCGGAAGGAACCGAACACTCATGACAGGTTGTATCCCACCGGTTATCGTAAAACTCGTCATCAAACGGGCCGTTATTTTCCCCGCCTTCCCCGTGCCGATAGAGGTACACATCGATGCGGTTTGTGCCGCCGGGAGAATACGTTGCGTCCTCGTCGACGACCCAGGTAACGGCGAGTGCACCCGGTCTGCTTACCTCAAATTTATAGGGATATCCATAGAATGCGAAAAACTCTCCCCAAAGACTAATGGGACAGTCCCCGTCCGCTCCTGTTAAAATGGGGACGGGTATGTCAGTAGTTTCCACATAGGGAAGGTCACGTAAAGAAGGCAGCGCCCCACTATTTGTTTTGTAGCCCTCCAGTTCCACAGAAGCGGTTCCATCTTGAGAGGTTACCGTAACTGCTACATGCTGCAATATATCTGCATCTACATCAGGGACTTCACAAACTGTAGTATTCACACTAAAGCCTGAGGGTGTTTCCCCGATTGTCATGTACGGTATCCCATAGATAGCACTGCACGAAGTGTCATACACTATATAATCCTGCGATTTGACATACTCCATTTGGGAGCGAGCCAGATTTAGTGCTATATTGCCAGCATCCACCTGGTGGGTGCCCATAATACCCACA
>JAFDAE010000521.1 GCA_019314005.1 Deltaproteobacteria bacterium
ATCCATTCACCCACCTGAAGTGGGAATTGATCGAAGGACCTGATAATCGGGATCTTCTCTCGAAAATTGATCCCATGAGAAAAAACCAGCGTAGATCCTAAAAGGATTATTGCCACCATGAACTGGGGAGGTCCTACAAAAGCCAGCAGGCTTTTATGGGCGTTAGGCTTAGGCGCCGTTTCGTTTAACCCTCTCACGTGTTCACCCATTTGAGCAGGTTTTGGGACCGTCTGCTTTTTGACTGAAAGTCGGGATCCTGTTTGAGGAATCTTTCCAAGAACCCACATTTCCAGTAGGAGGACCGCAAAGACGCATCCAAATACCACCAAGCCTGACAAACTATGGAAAAATCCCTCAGCTACTTCACGACCCCAGGACTGGTAGAGGATTCCGGTTGAGGCCAAGCGTACGCTGTTGGCAAAAATAGCCAGGGGAACCGTGGAGCACACAAGAAGGGCTCGTTTCCAAAAAGAAGCCTGGAAGAAATATGCCATTAGAAGACCCAACACCGCAAGCGAGATCAACGATCGGATCCCGCTGCACGCATCCACTACCTGTAGCTGGGTAAACCCAAGATCGATGATATTGCCTTCCCGGTGGACAGACATGCCATAGAGCCGCATCCAACTTACCCCCAATTGAGAAGAGAGCAACTGGAGCTTGACCGAGATCTTTTGGTAGAGAAAATTCGGCAAGGGAAACATGGTCAGCGCCATAAAGAGGGGAAAAGCAGCGGCCTTTATTTTTTGCCACCCGAGGTGGATCCAGCAAAGTCCCACCACCACCAGCCAAAGTGAGATATAGAGAGTAAAGTATTCCCCGCCCAATTCACCCAACCAGAAGAGAAGTAGGCCAAAGACAATTGGCACGGTACCCTTCCACGAGGGGACAGAGGGAGTCGCGGCCAATTTTTCTTTCTTGTCCCAGAGTAAGTACAGGACAACAAAAGGTATGAAGTAACAGTAATTGTATTCCTCTTTGCCCCAGCGCTCGATCATGTTAGTAAGCGCAGAATAATATATGCCAAGAAGGAGTAGCCCGTAGAGGGGGACCTTAATAAAGGATGTTAGGCTAATTTTTGTTATATCTTTCAATTGCATTTTAACCGCAGACCCACGCAGACGGACGCAGACTAATATCCGGCCGACTTGGCCGGATATTAAGTGTCATGCCCTTCGGGCAAGTTAAGCACCATCCTTTTAATCTCAGTTTTTGGATGCTTAAAATTGACCAGGAGTCCCACTCGTATTCCTGTAGCTTTCAAATAATTCAACAACTGCGCTTCATGTACCTTATCAAGCTTTTCAACTGTCTTAAGTTCGACTATAACCTTTTCCTCAACAAGTATATCCGCAATATACTCGCCCACCACGTTTTCTTTATATAGGACCTGAATCGGAACCTGGCTCTCGGCTTTTAGTCCCCGTCTTCTCAGTTCCACCAATAAGGCTTTTTCATATACTTTTTCGAGAAAACCAGGGCCAAGAACCCGATTTACTTCAAACACAGCACCATTTATGGCGTAAGTGATGTCATTAATATCCATAACCAATCAATTTCTCCTTCGCGAAGCGATGACAATTTTTGGCCGAGCATGTCGCTCGGCTAAAACGTCTGCGTCCATCTGCGTGGGTCTGCGGTTAATTCCCTTTTTGCTCAAATGCGATTACAAAAACTCACTCGCGATCATACGCTGCAACCCCTCTGCAAGAGAGTAGGGCGGTCTGAACCCCGTTTCCCTGACCCGATCCGCTGAAACTTTAGTGTCCGCGACAAATTTTTTAATGCGAATAGAGCTGATGGGGTAAGTCTTTCCGGTTATTCTGGCCAATACATCAAAAGCATACCCTCCAAAAAGGCCGAGCAGATAAGGGATGCGCCACTTGATTTCAGGTCTTCTGCCAAGGGCATTCAAAGCGGTCTTGACCAGTTCTCCCACAGTCATGTCCGGTTTGTCGGCGTAGTTGTATACATGGGTGCCAGGCTCGCTCTGAAGGAGTCCTATCAAAAATTGTGACAATTCTTCCCATTGCCAACCATAACAAACGTGCCCGATGCGATTTGACTGAGGAGTTCATAGACATTACCTCTATTGTTTTCTCCGAAGATGACGACAGGCCGCACGATCACGAGACATCTCGACGCATCACGTGCAGTCCAGTCATTGAAAACCTTCTCCGACTGGTATTTGCTCTCACTGTAATCGTTAAAGGGTTTAATGGGGCTGTCTTCATTCGGTTTGCCGCCATTGAGGCCATATATTGCAACGCTACTGGTAAAAATAATGCGTTTCACGTTATTTTTTTCAGCAGCATAGACCAGATTTTT
>JAFDAE010000008.1 GCA_019314005.1 Deltaproteobacteria bacterium
CTTCCATCTCTAAATCAGTCGCCGAGAGAGCAGGCGCAAAGCCGCTGCCCTGGCCCAGCATGTTAATGGCCCTACTTCCCGCTGTAGCAGGGACGGCCAACAGTACCTCTCCCTCGAAATCACCTGTAAATGACTGCTGCACAACTGTAATATCCTTGTCAATTCCTACACGCTGCTCAAGCACTTCAAAAATTTGTGATTGTGCAATTTCCTGAACGTTCGGCACGTTAAGAGCGACATACGCATTCAGCAATTCCGCCAGAGAAGCAGAAGCACGTCCAAAGCTAATGTTGATTATTTCTTGTAAAGCGGCCTGTCGCAACTCTGTTAGCACTTCCATTTTTATAAATACTTCTCCAGTACAGCTGTCATTTTTTCTTGTGATGTAGGTTTCTTAACCACCTCCAGCGCGCCTAACGCAAATACACGTTCCGCTGCTTTTTGTTGTATATCAGCCGTTACTATTACCACCCTTGCGTCAGGATCCATTTCTCTTAATTTTTCCAATGTTTCAAAACCATCCATGTCGGGCATGGTAAGATCCAACAATACGAGATCGTAAGGGGCCTTACGATAGAAATCTAAACATTTTGTTCCACCATCCGTCTCCTGCAATTCATATGAATATTGATCGGATGAAGGCAAACATTTTTTTATCATCAGTCTTGACATCATTGAATCATCAACAAGCAAGATTCTCTTCTTCATGTAGAGCACCCTTCTTTTATAATAAATTCTTTTCTACAAAGTTATTTCTAATTAACTCGGCTAAGATATAAAAATCTTAACCAATATAGCTAAAAAACAAGAAAAAATAAGATTAATAGCTTCGTAAAAAGTTATATCTCCTTGTTAGGAATATATCAAAAGGAAACAATTCCGTCAATATTATAATAATATGAAATTTTTATAAAACTATAACACTTACGACACCCGTCTCCTTTTAAGACGAACCCAGGTTGCCTGTGGCCCCTTTTCTCCCTCCTCTTCACAAAATTCAACAGAATCACCTTTACGAAGATCTTTATACGAAACGTTTTTTAAGGAATTTTTATGAAAATAAATCTCCCTACCGTCCGCGTTTTGAATAAATCCATAGTCGCTGTCGGGAACGACTCGATAGACAATCCCTATTGCACACGGTATCTCTTGACGTGTTAAATTCTGTCGTTGTCGATTGTATTCTCTCAATCGACGATCCAGGTCATCAAAAACCTCGACAATTAGAGGAACAACCAACTCCCCATCCTTTTTTACCACAATAGTATCATCGGGAACTGAAGATACCGCCCGTATTTCAAAGGCCCCCAACCTGTGATGAGCAGTGGCGATGATAGTTATGCGAAGGTGATGAACAATATATGGATAATGAGATTCAAGACTTGAGACCTCTTCGCCAATTTTTTCATCCCATTCTTCAAGCATCTCTGTGTTGCGCGCTTCGATACGAATATCCATACCGCCTCCTTTTTATGGGGTAATTCAAATTCCTAACTATTACTATATTGAGGTAGTTTCAAAACGTTCAATTTTGTCTAAGGTCAAGAAAGGCGAAGATTTTAACCACAGGAATACTTGAGGTATTTCGAGGACTAAAATCTGAGCCTGACGCAGCCTGTCCGCCATCGCTCTCGCTCAGGCGAGGCGGGAGGGAGATTAGGCAAAAGGGGACGTTTTGAAACTACCTCTATTTTCAAATATTACTATCCAAGCTGTCAATAAAAATCCGATGTGTCAGTTCAAAAATAACATGTGCGAGAACAGGCTCACATTGCAATAGTATTGACAACTAATCTATAGTATGAGAAAAATCCTTACTTTCAAAAACCTACAAGACTGTATACTTAAGGAACGCTGAATGGGAAAAAGCCTCACTCGAAAAATTTTAGAATCGCATATGGCCGCCGGCAAATGGGAGCCGGGGTCTGAAATCGGAATTAAGATCGATCAAACACTCACCCAAGACGCAACCGGGACGATGACCTATCTTCAATTCGAAGCTATGGGAATCGAGTCAATCAAAACTGAGCTTTCAGTCAGCTATGTGGACCACAACACTATACAGGTCGGATTTGAAAATGCGGATGATCATAAATACCTTCAGACCGTTGCAGCGCGATACGGTATCATATATTCACGGCCCGGGAACGGTATATGTCACCAGGTTCATTTAGAACGCTTCGGAAGGCCTGGAAAAACTCTTCTTGGTTCCGACAGTCATACCCCAACGGGCGGTGGGATTGGGATGATCGCCATAGGAGCCGGGGGATTGGATGTGGCGGTTGCAATGGGCGGAGGTCCTTTCTATACTATCTGCCCCAAGGTATACAATATATATCTTACCGGCAAGTTGAATGACTGGGTCAGCGCCAAAGATGTAGTTTTGAAGATGCTGGAAATTTTTACCGTAAAAGGCAATGTAGGTGTTGTCCTGGAATACACCGGGCCTGGAGCGGCAACACTGAGTGTCCCGGAAAGGGCCACTATAACCAATATGGGCGCTGAAATGGGGGTTACCTGCTCCATCTTTCCATCGGATGCTGAAACAAAGCGTTTCTTAAAAGCACAGGCACGTGAAGATCAATGGATAGAACTCGGGCCCGATGAAAATGCCGAATACGACAAGGTTGTATCTTTAGAGCTGAACAAGATAGAACCTCTTGCGGCGGCGCCGCACAGCCCCGGCAATATTAAGACCATTCAAGAGTTGCAAGGGCTTAAGGTTGACCAGGTTGAGATTGGCTCCTGTACCAATTCCTCGTATAAGGACATGGTAACCGTGTCAAAAATTCTAAAAGGGAAAACCGCTTATCCCTATCTCTCCTTTGGTGTTGCTCCCGGCTCAAGGCAGGTCATTCAAATGATGGCCAGATCAGGCGCTCTGGCTGATTTGATTGATGCAGGCGCAAGGATTATGGAAAGCGCATGCGGTTTTTGCATTGGAAACAGTCAAAGCCCTTCCAGCAAGGCTGTTTCACTTCGAACAAGTAACAGGAACTTTGAAGGTCGCAGCGGCACAAAGGATGCACAGATATATCTCGTAAGTCCCGAAGTGGCGGCAGCAGCGGTAATAACCGGTGAGATCACTGATCCGCGCGAACTCGGTATCCCCTACCCTGTTGTTGAGACTCCTTCGGAATTTCTCATCGACGATTCCATGTTTCTTGGCATGGGGCAATCAGATACCTCTGCACAGATCTTTCGAGGGCCGAATATAGGGGATCCCCCAAAAAATGCGCCGCTTACTGAACAGATCGCGGGAGAAATAACGATCAAGGTCGGTGATAAGATCACGACGGATCATATTATGCCGGCAGGCGCCCGTTTAAAATATCGTTCCAATATACCCAAATACGCTGAATTTGTCTTTGAAAATGTCGATTCTACTTTCTCTTCCCGCTGTATGCAAAACAAGAAACAAGGGAAACACAACATCATTGTCGCGGGATTCAGCTACGGACAGGGCTCTAGCCGTGAGCATGCAGCGCTTTGTCCTATGTATCTCGGCATAAAGGCCGTGATCGCACAAAGCTTTGAAAGGATCCATGCCGCCAACTTAATCAACTTCGGCATTATCCCTTTTACCTTTGCCAGAGAAGAAGACTATGAAAAAATTTCTCAAGGAGACGATATTGAAATTAATAATATCGTAGATCAGCTAAAAAAAGGTAAAGAGATTGTATCGGAAAACAGGACAGCAGACCTGAAGATTCTCCTTGTCTGTGAACTTTCGGAACGGCAAAGGGGTATACTGTTTGCCGGAGGGTTGTTAAACTATACGGTTAAGTAGCAAGCAAGAAAATCCGAAATCCGAAGCACGAAATCCGAAACAATTTCAAATGACAAAAATTCAAAAACCGAAACACTATGATTTGGAAGATCGTACTTTTCATTTGCAGGGAATACAGTACTGCATAAGGTTGAATAATGTTTTGAAAATTTGAAATTTGAATTTAGGAATTTGTTTCGGATTTCGATATTCGAATTTCGGATTTATTTTAGTTATTTTCACATTAACTTTAAGCTTATCTAACGTCTCTGATAACATAAGGCTTATGTTCATTACTTTTGAAGGAATAGAGGGGTGTGGTAAGAGCACTCAGGTCCGACTCCTGGCGGATTTTTTTAAAAAAAATTCGCGTGATTTTATTGTCACAAAAGAACCAGGGGGCACTGAAATCGGCACAAAGATTCGGTCGATCCTTCTCAATTCTGTTAACGCTAAGATAAATCCGCTAACAGAGATCCTCCTCTACGAAGCCGACCGGGCGCAACACGTAGAAGAGATCATACGTCCTTCACTTGAAGCCGGGAAAATAGTGCTATGCGACCGCTTTTTTGACGCCACTGTCGTCTATCAGGGCTATGCAAGGGGATTAGGGTTAGACCTTATTAATTGCCTCCATGAAAACCTCTTAAAAGGTTTGAAACCGGATCTGACCATCATTTCAGATTGTCCTGTAGCGATTGGACTGAAGCGCGCATGGGAGCGCATAGCCGATGCTCCGGACAATGCCAAAGAAGATCGTTTTGAAAAGGAAGCCATTAGCTTTCACGAAAAAATACGTCAGGGATATTTAAGGCTGGCGAGTATGGAACCGGAACGATTTCAGGTAATAGATGCCACCCAAGAAATCTCTGTAATACACGATGCTATCGTACGGATTGTAACTGCTCATGAAAAAACGCCCAAAATATGACGTGATTAGAGAAGCGCTGGATATCCTCGGTCTTCCGGAAAGGGCAACCATGAAAACAATCAGATTCTCCTACAAAGAATTGATTAAAAAATGGCATCCAGATACATGCGGTGAAGAAAGTGAAAAATGTAAGGCGATGACACAAAAGATTATCAGAGCGTATAAAATTCTTCTTAGTTATTGTAACAACTATCCTTATTCCTTTACCAAGGAAGCAGTAAATGCCACTCTCTCTCCGGAAGAATGGTTTTTTGAACGATTCGGAGAAGATCCTCTCTGGCGCGGTAATAAGGGAAAAGAGGGTGATGAATCGTAAGAGAATAGTGATCGGGGTCATGGGCGGAGGAAATGCCACAGACAAAGACATGGCTACTGCTTACAAATTGGGCGCTCTTATTGGCAAAGAAGGATGGAGCCTTCTTAACGGAGGTCGACCCGCAGGGATCATGGAGGCATCTGCAAAGGGGGCCAGAGAGCAAGGAGGAATTACTATAGGCATTCTCCCGGGCACAGACCCCTCCTCTGCATCGGAATATATCGATGTTCCGATTTGCACCGGCATGGGAGACGCACGCAATGTGATTAATGTCCTCTCCAGCGACATCATAATAGCATGCCCCGGCTCAGGAGGAACAATCTCGGAAATAGCCCTTGCGCTCAAAAACAAGCGAACAGTCATCCTTCTCAACTTTGATGTAGGACCAATATTCGACCGCTATGTTCGTCAAGGTCTCTTGCTGAAAGCGAAAACGCCGGAAGAAGCAATAATTCTAATCAAGAAAATTTTGGCATCAGAGGACAGGAATCAGATGACAGAGGGCAGAAGACAGATGACAGAAAATAGAGGATAGAGGTCAGAAGTTAGATGACAGATGGAAATATCTCACAAATTTAATTTTACTTGTGTAAGTTAGCGCTTATTACTATATTCTTTATCGCTGTTTTCTATTCTCTGACTTCTGTTCTCTGTCTTCTGCCCTCTGTCATCTGTCTTCTGTCATCTAATTCCTGTCCTCTGCCTCACAACCTCATAGAGCGCTATGGCCCCGGCGACTGATGCATTCAATGAATCAACATGGCCGGTTTGGGGAATCGACGCCAAAAAATCGCACTGTTTCCTGACCAATGGGCGTATCCCTTTTTCCTCGTTTCCTATCACCACAGCTACATCCATGTTGAAATCAAGTGAATAAATATCTGTATTTGATCCCGTAACCATACCAGAAATCCAAATTCCCTTTCTCCTGAGTATCTTCAAGACTTCTGAAATATTAGTTACACATGCTATAAGTGCATGTTCCATGGCTCCGGCAGAAACCCTTGAAACAGTGGGTGATGGAGAAGCAGCCCGTGTCTTGGTAAGAACAATTCCATGGACACCCGCAGTCAATGCGGTCCGAATAAGTGACCCCAAATTCTGAGGATCAACTATATGGTCCAAGACTAAAATGAATGCAGGTTGGATATCGGCAGTTGATTGTTCTAATATGACCGACAGCTCCACTAAGGGGTAACTGCCGACGCCAGCGGCAATTCCCTGGTGGATGTGGTTGGAAGTACGCTCAAAAATCGCTGTTTCTCCGTACTGAATCGGGATTTGTCCGGCCTCAGCCAGTTCCATAACGGGCGTCAGCCGTTTTGGGGAGCGCCCCTTGGCGACATATATTTTTTTAAAATTCCTGCGGCCGGCCTTTAAGGCTTCAAACACTGAATGAATCCCATAGAGAACTTCAGGCATTTTAATTTGTCCGTTGTAGGTAACCGACATTATTCTCCAATTTCAGGATAATGTTTTTTCAAGCATTCCGGACATATCCCGTGGGAAAAATCTATTTTAGACTTTTTGTGGTGAAAATACTCTTCAACAGAGGACCATGTTTCTTTTTTGTCATCTACTTTATGCCGTATTTTTTTGCAATGCATACATATCGGAAGAATAGACTCATATATGTATAACCGTCTTTCATTATTCTTTCTTTCTATGGCTCTTTCAAGAACAAAGAGAAGAGCTTTCCCCAAGGACTCAGTATTTTTTCTGACAAAATCGTCCGCTCCTGCCCGCATTGCCTCCACTGCTGTATTAATATGTTCTATACCGGACAAAACAACTATAGGAATATAATTATTTCGAACCCTGATCTCCCTTATCAACTCCACCCCGTCCATCTCCGGCATGCGTATGTCTGTAATAACAGCATCGTATTCTGATTCATTCAGCTTTTCCAGCGCCTCTTTGCCGTTCTTGACAGATGTAGCATGATATCCGCCATCTTTCAGCAGGGATGTAACCATGGCTATGATTAATATAGAATCATCTGCAATTAAAACATGTTTCATAAATATGCTTTCCTTAGAGCCTCTTGAACGGATCTCGTATATGAGATAGTTTTATAGCACACTCGAGAGCTTTGCGTCCAGCGTTCTCACTGCCTAAAAAATGTCATGCTATGCAAAGCTCGGTATAAATTAGGAGGGATCAATAGGAGGCTGTCCGAGCAAGTCATGACGAGCTTGTTTTATTCTTCCGTGGTCAAGTTTAATATAGCTCCGGGAATATCTTTAAGTGGCAATGTCTTGTCCACCCCACCCAGTTTGACTGCTTCTTTAGGCATCCCAAAAACCACACAACTTTTTTCATCCTGCGCAATTGTCTTTGCACCGGATTCTTTCATTTCCAGCATGCCTCGCGCGCCGTCGTCACCCATGCCGGTCAGAATCACGCCAATAGCATTCGCGCCGGCATATCTGGCGCCGGAGCGAAAAAGGACATCAACAGAAGGACGGTGTCTATTGACCAGGGGGCCCTCCCTAACCTCAATCACATAGCGGGCGCCACTTCTCTTAAGGAGTGTATGACGATTGCCGGGCGCTATAAGGACTTTACCGGTGACAACGCTGTCATTGTTTTCCGCTTCCTTGACCTCCATGCTGCATATATCGTTTAGCCTTGCCGCAAATGAAGTGGTAAATTTTTCCGGCATGTGTTGCACAATTACTGTTCCAGGCACGTCAGGCGGCATTACCTCCAAAAGCCCCCTTATTGCTTCCGTGCCCCCGGTAGACGCACCAATAAGCACAACTGAATCCGTAGTCTTGGCCATTGCCTTTCCACGGTATTTGGGGATAATCACATCTGCGGTATATTTCTTGTTCGGATTTTTGTAATTAATACGTTTTACCTTAGCCTTTGAAGCGGCTTTTACAGCGTCGCAAATACAAATCTTTGATTCTTCCAGAAAGCCTTTTACACCTATTCGCGGTTTTTCTATAATGTCTACCGCGCCATATCGCAATGCCTGAAAGCTTGTTTCACATCCTTTTGTGGTAAGGCTCGAACACATAACCACAGGAATGGGATGTTGCCTCATAAGCTTCCGCAAAAATGTAATCCCATCCATGCGCGGCATTTCTACGTCAAGGGTAATCACATCGGGGGCCTCTTTCTTCAGCCGTTCTGCAGCCACGTATGGATCCTGTGCTGTAGCAATCACCTCGATTGCAGGATCGGAATTTAAAATCTCCGCAAGGGCCTGGCGGACTACTGCAGAATCATCGATCACAAGAACCTTTATTTTTCTTTTTTTCATATACTCTCTGCTCTTTTTTCTATATACCTAACCCGAATTATTCACGCCCCGAATTCGCTGCAGCTGCAAGGCGTAGCTTGCGAAGCTGTAGCCGGCTACCGCGAGCGAGCTACAACGCCGCAGATGTAGGAAATTCGGGGCGTGAATAATCCGGGCTATGCCTTGCGATAGATAGTAGGCCCCGCCTGTCTGAATTTAGTGTCCAGTCCGTTGAGGGTTTCTGAATTTCCGATAAACAAGTATCCCCCATCTTTTAATTGACGATAAAAATTATTTACCAATGATTCCCGCGTATCCCGATTAAAATAGATCATTACATTTCGACAAAAGATAAAATCCATCTTAGTCGGTATTGGGGAAAAGCTTTCCATCAGGTTAACATATTTAACTCTTACACAATTTCTCAATTTCGGAGCAATACGGTAAAAACCGGTTTGGCTTCGAGCACCCCGCATAAAATATTTATGCACATAGCGTAAAGGAATAGTCTTAACAGCTTCTTGGGAATATATAGCCCGATCGGCAGCTATTAACATCTGCTGTGAAATATCGGAGGCAAAAATCGAAAATGTTATCCTTGGATAGGACTCCAAAAAATCTGCAATTACAACGGCTAATGTATATGCTTCTTCGCCTGATGAACAGCCGGCACTCCATACATTGACCTTTGTCAGACTCCACTTCTTCTTTTCTGACGCAATCTCTGGAAGCGCTACATCTTTCAAAAAATCAAAGTGCACGGGCTCTCGAAAAAAATCGGTCTTATTGGTGCTCACAACGTCAATCATATGAATGACTTCATTTTTTTGACCTTTAGGGCTCATTAGATAATCGTGGTAATCGGAAAAGCTTTGTATCTTGAGACTCCGCAATCTCTTCAGGAGCCGTGAAGTCAACATAGTTTTTTTTACCGGCGGCAAATTGATCCCGAACCTTTTGTGTATAAATTCACTAAACCGTTTAAACTCCTTGTCGGACATCCTGATATTAGCGGGTATAATTGGTGCGTTACTGTGCATAGTTATTCCGATTCTTCACTCAAATGGATTCAAAAACCTTCTCTTGTGAGCCAGTTTCAAAATGTTCAATTTTGCCCAAGGTCAAGGAAGGCGGAAATTATAACCCGCAGGAATACTTGACGTATTTCGAGGCTTAGAATTTCCGCCTAACACCGAGATTGGGTAAAAGGGGACGCTTTGAAATTGGCTCTTGTGCCTCGCTTAATGGTACATTGCTTCTTCATGCCTGCATGCGGTACGGACCAGCTGGGCCACGTCAAGGATCAACGCCACTGCTCCGTCACCCATTATAGTGGCTCCGGATATCCCCTCGGCTCCGTGGAATACCTTGCCCAGTGATTTGATCACCGCTTGCTTTTCCCCGACGATTTCGTCTATTACCACCCCAACTCTGGTCCCCTCTACTTCTACAATGACTACCTGCTCGATATCGTGTTCGTTACTTTCCATACTGAACTCCTCCTGCAACCGGATATACGGTACGATTTCGTCTCTCAATGCCAGCATATGTCTTCCATGCGACCTTTCTATATCTTTCCGGGTTAACTCTACACATTCTTTTACGCAGTGCAACGGCACGACATACTGGTCTTTAGCTACTGATACGATAAGTCCATCTATAATCGCCAACGTTAAGGGGAGACGAAGGATAATCTCTGTGCCTTTTCCTTGTTCGCTGGTAATATCGATAGCGCCCCGCAATGAATCGATCTCACGCTTGACAACATCCATCCCTACTCCACGGCCGGATACATCGGTTACGCTCTTGGCAGTAGAAAAGCCGGGCTCAAAAATAAGCTTAAAGAGATTTGATTCAGAAAGGTTGTCAGTACTTTCTATGAGCCCTTTTTCGAAGGCTTTTGCCGTTATTGTCTCAGAATCCAGCCCCTTGCCGTCGTCGTGAATATGTATTACGACTTCACCTTCAGCATGAGCTGCCGTAAGCTTTACAGTCCCCCTCGGCGGTTTGCCCGCTCTAATCCTTTCCTCGGGGGTCTCTATGCCATGATCAATGCAATTTCGAATCAGGTGAACCAGCGGATCGTTGATCCGTTCGATAACCGTCTTGTCAAGTTCGGTATCATCTCCCTCTGTAACAAAATCGATCTCTTTGCCAAGGTCTGAAGCCAGATCGCGTATCATACGCTTAAACTTACTGAAAAGAGTATTAATCGGTAGCATCCGGATGCCCAGGACACAATCTCGCAATTCATCGCTGAGATGCTCAATACCCTCTACGGCGCACAATAGCTCAGTGCTCATAACGCCGGTGGCTGCCTGACTCAACTGGGACTGGGTGGTCACCAGCTCACCAACGATATTGACTAAGAAATCAAGTTTTTCAGCAGGAACCCGTATGCTTGTTGTTTTACTCACATCCCGGTATTTTTTTGCGGCATTCTGTTCTGACAGGGCTGAATTGATTTTTTCCTGCGAAATAGCCCCGGATTCTTTCAGCAACTCTCCGAGACGAGACTGTTTGCTTAAGGCATCCTTAACCTGATTAGATGAAACATCTCCGCGATTAATGAGTATTTCTCCCAACTTTGGTTGAAGACCGTTTCCTGCTTCTGCCTTTGCCGCACTACTTATATCTACAATCTGCACCTCGCTTTTATCCAAAACAAAGATAAAGATGTCATGAACAGCGTTTTCTTCAACATCGGTATGCAAAACCATATCCCAGGCTAAGTAGCACTTCTCAGGATCAATATCAGACAGAGGGGGTATATACTCCGGTAAAAAGTGTGTTTGCAGTTTCCCCATTTCCGACAATTCTGCAATCAATCCCAACGGATTGATACCGTGCAGGAACAGATCCGGCCCGGCTTTGAAACGTATGCGATACACCTTCTGATGTTCCGTGCTTTTTTGTGGCTGTGAATCGGACGGAGTAGCGGACACTGCCGACTCTTCTGTGGAACCGGAGCCATGGCCATCAGCAAACTGAGCAAAGGATTTTATAATCTCATCCCTTCTGTCCTGCGCATCGGTCTCCTCATTGTTGAGAGCGTTCAACATGCGGTTGATTTCATCCCTGGAAATCAGTATCAGATCAATTATTTTCTTGTTTACAGTAAGTTCTCCCCCTCGAATTTTATCGAGAACGGTTTCTACGTGGTGCGCAAAATCTGCTATCTCATCAAAACCAAACATCGCTCCGGAGCCTTTTATAGTATGAATGGCCCGAAAGATGCGGTTTACCAACTCCGGATTTTCCATATCGTCTTCGAGATCAAGCACCGCGGTTTCCAATTCCGCCAGTAGCTCTGTAGCCTCTTCAAGATATGTCTGAGCAAATTTATCGCCTGTGTCCATAATATCTCCTTGTTTAACCAAGCACCTTTTTTATTACTGCAAGAAGTTGATCGGGCTCGAAAGGTTTAACGATCCACCCGGTAGCCCCTGCCTCTTTGCCTTGCGCCTTCTTTTCCGGATGCGATTCAGTGGTAAGCATAATAATGGGTATGAATTTATACGCAGGTGTCGCACGAATTCCCTCTATCAATGCGATGCCGTCGACATTTGGCATATTAAGGTCCGTTATAACCATGTGAATCTCTTCGTCGTTGAGCTTTTTCAGTGCATCCCTGCCGTCTACCGCATCTATTACATTGTAACCGGCCTGTTTTAGCGTAAAATTTAACATCTCCCTCATGCTCGCAGAATCATCAACTGTCATGATTGTTTTTGCCATGATCTGTTCCCTTTGTAAATGTCCGTTGACCGTTGTCCGTTGACCGTGGCTCTTACTAAAACCATTTATCCTTGAACATTGCAGCAGACTGGGCGGCTTCAATACATGTCTCAGATATATTCGCCCAGTAAATTTCCTTACCTTCACTTTCAGCTGATTTTACTGCTGAGCATAAAAGTTGAAGCATTCCAGCATCTATTTCTTCAACCTCACCAAGATCGATTTCAGGGTGCTCGTTCTCGCTGATCTCCTTGATCAGGGCATCCCTTAGCTCGCCTGCCCCTGAAAGGGAAAGTATCCCCCGAAGTTTTAAACGCCGGCTTCCGTTTCGTTGATCTGTCACAATATTATCCATAACTTATCCACTCCTCTACTCGGGCACTATCGAAACCTTGAGACCTTTGCAAAACTGCCATTATGAGCGCTAACGCTTCACTGCGTGTCCGTGATGCGGCGTCAGGCTTCAAATTTTGGCACGCAGTGAAGCGTCAGCGCTATCCTCGAAATACCCAATGTATTCCTCCGGTTAAATTTTTCACCTTCCTTGCCTGACGGAAAAATGTCACGTTATGCAAAGGTCTCATCTTGTCTGTGTTATCATCCTTATCGGCTAAGCTAAGTATTTTTTTATGAATATTCCGCTCGATTTCCATTGCGTGCGGTCTATGTTTGTCTTGCGACATATATCTATAAAGGTTTTTTTTGCTTAGTCTTAGGCTGGGATAAATAACCGGCTGGGATAAAATCGTTAATTTTTTTTATAGGATAAGTGTTGATGGCTTGAAGAATTGATAAAGTATTTACGCTGTACGGATCTCTTCTATAACTTGTTTCAGTTCTGCAATAGCGACACTTAAGTCACCGTTGGTAATTACAACATCATAAAAGTTTGCCTCTTTCATTTCTTGTTTTGCATCTTCAAGACGACGTGCAATAGACTCGGCAGGGTCAGTGCCACGCTGACAAAGTCGTTTTTCCAGTTCTTTAAAAGAAGGAGGCATAATAAAAATCAAGGTTGCATCGGGGTACCTACTCCGGAGTTTTTTGGCCCCTTGAGTGTCGATATCCAACAATACGTCTTTTCCGCTATTAAGCGTTTTTTTCAACACCTCTGCGGAAGTGCCGTAGAAATTACCATGGACTTCCGCCCATTCCGCCCACTCATTACTTTTTATTTTTTCGCGAAATACGTCTTTGGGAATAAAATGATAAGCCACCCCTTCTTGTTCCCCCTTTCTGGGGGAACGGGTAGTGTAAGAAATAGAATATTCAAGGTCAGACCGTGCCTGTAAGATCGCATTACAAAGGGTAGTCTTTCCTGTTCCAGAAGGTGCGGAAACAATAAAAAGATGTCCTTGCCTGCTCATTTATTCTACCTTAGTCTTCTCCTCTTTTAAATCATACCCTGCCATGAATCGCTGTGAAATAGTCTCAGCCTGCACAGCAGATAAAATGACATGATTGCTGTCGGTAATAATAATAGAACGGGTACGGCGTCCATGGGTTGAGTCAACCAAGCGAGCACCTTCCTTGGCATCATCTTTCAAGCGCTTCATCGGAGCCGAACTCGGTGTTACAATAGCCACTACACGGTTTGAAACTACCATATTGCCAAAACCAATATTTAACAACTTTGATTCCATGCTCCCCCCTCAACAAGTAAATAAATGCTAACTACTCAGGTTAAAGGTTCAGAGGTTCAAGGTTGCTCGCATTGCGCTCTTCACATTTACAAGGCAGCATAGAGTTTCCTCTAAGCTCCGTTGCAAGACCGCTTGGCATTTCGCAAGAACCGGATGAATTCCGCATTGGTATAGCCCCTCTTTCACCTGCCCGCCAATGCCAAGCGTTGGCAGGCGGGTCAGTTTAACCTTGAACCGTGAACCCCTGAACGTTGAACCCCTGAACGTTGAACCTGAGCAGTTACGTTTTCCTTTGTGTTCTTTGCGTCTTTGCGGTGAGGCAATAAGAACTATTCCACATTTTGCACCTGTTCCCGTATCTTCTCCAGTTCGCTTTTAATCCCAACCACGACCTGGGACAACTCAGCGTCGCCGATTTTTGAACCGATCGTATTCGACTCCCTGTTCATCTCTTGCAGTAAAAAATTAAGCGGCCGCCCTGAAGGCTCCTCTGAATCTATTATTGAGCGAAACTGCTGCAAGTGGCTTGAAAGGCGAACAATCTCTTCGCTAATATCGCTCTTGTCCGCCAAAAAAGCCGCTTCCTGCGCTAAACGGTTCGTATCCACCTCTACCACATCTGAGGTCAATTTTACAACACGTTCTTTTAACCGATTATAATACAACAAAGAAAGAGAAGATGACTGCTCTCTGATTTTATTCAATCTTTCTTCAATTCCGCTGATACGCTCCAACAAATCTTTACACAGAGCTATTCCTTCCGTCTTTTTCATCTCTTCCATTGTATCAAGGGCTTCTCCAATACATAGTGAGAGGCCATCCCAAAATTGATCCGGATCTATTTCAACATATTCAGCACTTATAATGCCTTCATATGCAAGTATCGTGTCCAATGAAATAGGCTCCTCAATCTTAAGCACCTCTTTCAATTTTTTCAAAAGAGAATAATAAGATTCGGCAAGAGGAACATTCAGCCTCAGATCAACATCCGATTCTTTGTCATGTTTGACATCAACCGTTAGTTCGATGGACCCCCTAAAAACTCGCGATCCGATCAGTTTCTTGATACGACCTTCCAATGCTATCAAGTATCTTGGCAGCCGAACAACAATATCGCGATATCTATGGTTCAGAGAACGTATTTCAACTGTAATCGCTCTATTATCTAACTTGGTTTCACTTCTGCCAAAAGCAGTCATGCTTTTGATCATTAGTTATCATCCCTTCTCAAGCAATAATTCACCGCAAAGACGCAAAGCTTTAAAGACCATTAACAATTTAAATCCGAATATCGAATATCGAAATCCGGCACGAAGTGAAGCGTCAGCGCTCAACAAATCCGAAATTCAAATATTAAATTTTCAAAACGTTATTCAATCTTCCGCAGTACTGTATTCCTTATGAATGAAGAGTACAATCTTTCAAATGATATTGTTTAGGATTTTGTGTTTTGGTCATTTGAATTTGTTTCGGATTTCGTGCTTCGGATTTCGATATTATTAACATCTGCTATCACTTCAGGTCTTTCTTTGTGTTCTTTGCGGTGAGGTGAATGGTCACCTTTAATTTGCCACAAGTATTTTTTCCTGACACACTCCAAAAAGGTAAACATCTCTCCTGCTGTATAATCCGGATACGTCCAATCAAGTGTGTGAAATCTTCCTTTGGTATAAATCAATGTCAAATCCGCATAAATTCCATCTCTTAAATATATGCGATGTGTATAATTTTTCCCCGTAGCCAACACAAATCGTTCTGCGAGGAGATAGCCGGGATCAATATTTACGAGACGCTTACCTCCTGACATAAAGTCCTGTTCGAGTTTATTAGTAAACAACTTTATGTCGGAGAGGGTGTCCTGTTCTATCAAATCAGCAAATGCGAACAAACGCCTGAACAGAGGCTGTCCCATCTCCGGAGTATAATAGTCTGTGTGGTGAAAAGAAAGCCATGGGCTGACCGCGTCAGGCTGTCCACAATATGCCGCCAGAGATTCGGTCACTTTTCTAATTATCACCTTGTCGTTCAAAAAGAGGCCGACAATTAGTTTGGCAGGTTTTGGTTTTTGTGGGGTACTCATCTACGGTCTGCCCACGCTGGTGTAGTCAAACCCCAATCCTCTCATACGGGCTGGTTGATATATATTTCTCAGGTCAACAACGTTCGGATTGCGCATGAGATTCTTTACCCTGCTCCAGTCAATATTTCTAAACTGATTCCATTCGGTGACAAAAACCAGGACATCTGCGCCTTCTGCGACAGCGTATGCATCACGTTTATAATCGATTCCGTCAAGATATTTTTTCGCCTCTTCCATGCCTATGGGATCGAATGCCTGGATCTTAGCCCCCTTTGCCTGCAGTTCTTCAATAATTGGTATAGCAGGAGAGTCACGCATGTCATCCGTATTCGGTTTAAAGGTGAGGCCCAATATACCCACAATGAGCCCGTTGATATTTTCTACGGCCGATTCTATCTTTTCTACCATTAATCCCGGCCTTTCCTTGTTAACCTCCATTACCGATTCTACGATTTTAAAATTATATCCGTATGATTTGGCAATTTGGCAAATAGCTTCCGTATCTTTTGGAAAACAAGAGCCACCAAAACCAGGCCCGGGATGTAAAAACTTAGAGCCGATTCTCTTGTCGAGTCCCATACCTTTTGCCACCTTATGGACGTCTGCTCCCACTTTTTCACAAATGTTTGCCATCTCGTTAATAAAAGAGACCTTTGTGGCTAAAAACGCGTTCGAGGCATACTTGATCATCTCGGCGGTAGCCACATTGGTAATAACAAACGGTGCTTCTATAAGATAAAGCGGCGCATACAGATCCTTCAGAATCGCGATCGCCTGTTCACTTTCAGCGCCCATTACTACCCGATTGGGGCGCATGAAATCCTCTAATGCCGAACCTTCCCGCAAAAATTCCGGATTGGAGGCCACATCAAAGGAGAACGGCTCTGTTTGGTTCTCCTTTATTATGGTCTCTATCATTGTACCGGTTCCCACAGGCACTGTACTCTTGGTCACCACGACCTTATATCCGTCCATAGTTTGGCCGATCGATTTGGCAACCTCTTTCACATACGTCAAATCAGCAGATCCGGTAGGGTCAGATGGGGTCCCGACCGCGATAAAAACAACCAACGCACTGCGGACGCTTTCTTTAATGTCTGTTGTAAAAAAGAGCCTCTCCTCATTTACATTTTTTTGAATCAATTCTGTCAGGCCTGGTTCATATATAGGGACCTTTCCATTATTCAAAAGCTCAATTTTGGAACTGTCATTATCCACACAGGTAACACGAAGACCGAATTCCGCAAAACAGGCTCCGGTTACCAGCCCCACATAACCAACACCAACGATACAGATATTCATTGTGTACTCCCCAACAAAGAATTTTAAAATAGGACACAGATTCAGCCGTCGTAGCTAAGGCTACTATGGCGAAGTCGGCTTTTCACAGATACATACAGTTGCGAGTTACGGGTTGCGGGTTATGTTTCAAATTAAACTCGTAACTCGTAACACGTAACCCGCAACTCGTATCAACTTATACTCTCCATAACCTCATCAGGTATGTCAAAATTTGAATATACGTTCTGGACGTCGTCATTGTCCTCTAGGGCATCCATTAAACGGAGCATCTGTTCCGCGTCTTTTCCTTCGAGTTTAACATTGTTTTCTGGTATCATACTGATTTCCGCCATCACATATTTAATACCCTTTTCATCGAGGGCGCTTTTGACCTTTTCAAATTCAGTAGGAGATGTTTTTACCTCAAAGTTGCCGTCATCCTCAGCAATGTCCTCAGCGCCGGCATCAAGGGCCACTTCCATTAGTGTATCTTCATCTACTTCCTTTTTGTCGACCAAGATGAGCCCTTTTTTCTTGAACATCCAGGCAACACATCCATTTTCCCCAAGACTGCCGCCCGACTTGCTAAAGATATAGCGGACGTCAGCTACCGTTCTGTTCTTATTGTCGGTCAGTGATTCGACTAAGACCGCGGAGCCACCCGGGCCATATCCTTCATAGAAGATCTCTTCATAATTAACCCCTTCCAGATCCCCTGTCCCCTTTTTGATAGCCCTATCCATATTATCTTTTGGCATGTTTTCTGATTTAGCAGCCGCGATAGCGCTTCGAAGCCGCGGGTTACTGTCCGGATCACCCCCCCCCGTTTTGGCAGCAACAGTGATTTCTTTGATCAGCTTGGTAAACACCTTTCCTCGTTTGGCATCAGCCGCCCCTTTTTTGTACTTTATTGTGCTCCATTTTGAATGACCTGACATACGACCTCCCTGGATAAATCCGAATATCGAATATCGAAATCCGAAACAAATTCAAAATTCAAATGTTCAAAACGTTATTTAATAGTACGCAGTACCGTATTCCTTGCGAATCAAGAGTTCGTTCTTCCGAATCATATTGTTTCGGATTTTGTGTTTTGGTCATTTGAATTTGTTTCGAATTGAGCGCTGACGCTTCACTTCGTGCCGTGCTTCGGATTTCGAATTTGAGCCTTTACTTTACCCCAAAAAGATTTTCTTAAGAGCTATAGTTACTTTTTTTCAATCCTATAACATATATCTCCTTGCTTGCCTTACGAGTACTTTTGGGTCTGATAAGTTTTGTTTTTTCAAACCTTTTCTTTAACATCTCCAAAAATTCTTCAAAACCATCCCCCTGAAACACTTTGCACACAAAAGCACCCTTTGGTCTCAAATATCTATCGGCAATATTAAGCGCCGCTTTGCAAAGAAGCAGTGACCGCTGTGTGTCGACAAACTTGTTTCCTGAGGTCTTGGGCGCCATATCACTTAATATTGTATCAAATCCACCGGGGAATTTATCCAGAACGCCTTCTTCCAAGCTCAAAACATCCGCCTGGATAAACCGGACATTTTCCAGCATTAAACCCTTTAACGCAATAATATCTATCCCTACGACCAATCCGGTTTTACCGACTACCTTAGAGGCAAATTGAAGCCACGAACCAGGGTAAGCCCCCAAATCAAGCGCTTTTCCGCCTCGCTTTAATACAGAACACTTCTTTTGAATCTCAATAAGCTTATAAATCGACCTGGCCAAGTAACCTTCTTTCCGAGCTTTTTGTGCATAATAGTCATCCCATCGGTTCAATTTCATGCTTCTCTATTACAGGAGAGACCTAACCATGTCAATCCTTACCTAAAAAATGACTTCAGGAGGTGAATTTATTTAATATTTTTTTTTACTAAACCGAAAAGTAACTTAATTAAAGCCTTGGTAATCCCAAGAGATACCAAGAGAATTATTTGCAAACTCTTATGGTTCGTGCTAAATATAGTGCTGTGAAGCAATCGAAATTTTACATACATACGTTAAGCATCCTGTTTTGTTGGAGTTTGACGTTCATCTTTGCTCCTTTTTTCGTATCCGGGGTCCATGCTTTCAAACAACCTGAAGAGAATACGCCTGAGCGTTTACTGAATCTGGGATATATTCCAGGGTCAGTAATTGCTCTGGATTCCGAGAACAACCCAACCCACGCAATAATCGTTGACAAGGCTTCGCAACAACTTTTTATCTTAGCCTATGATGGGACTTTAAGGGTCGAACGAAGCTTTCCGTGTTCTACGGGAATGAACAAGGGGAACAAAAAACAATCAGGAGACCGGAAAACTCCGGAAGGCGCTTACTTTTTTACGAAGAAATTCCGGAAAAGAGAGCTTTCTCCTACGTACGGGAGTCTTGCTTTCCCGATGGACTACCCGAATTTTCTTGATACACTGGAAAACCGAGATGGTAACAGCATTTGGCTTCATGGTACTAATAAGCCATTAAAACCCCGTGATTCCAATGGCTGCGTTGTCATGAATAATGATGACATCCGAACAGTCTCCAAATATATAAAGCTAAATCGTACTCCTATTGTAATAGAGGATAAAATCGAATGGGTTCCTGTTGATCAAGTATCCGAAGAAAAAAAGGGGCTTCTGGCATTTTTGAACGAGTGGGAACATGCATTCAAACAGAAGAATCAGAGTCTGTATTTAGCCTGCTATAAAGATCAAGCAACCGTCAATGCTCCTTTGTGGCAGGCCTGGGAGCAACTGCACAAAAAATGGGGAGATGATATAATCCTCTTCGATCTATACATAAACGATGTGTTTTTGTTTAGACAGGGCAATGGAGTAATAGCCCTGTTTGATGAAGTGGTTACATTTCCAGGCAATACACTGATAGCAGGAACCAAAAAACTCTACCTGGCTAAGAATGATAACCACTGGAAGATAGTTGGCGAAACGTGGCAATTACCAACAAAAAAGAAACCTAAAGATCAGCGACTTGTCGCCCTTAAAAAACTTGATCAGATACGTGACGAAAACCATGCGATTACCGAAGTCATAAAAGGATGGATTAAGGCATGGTCGGAAAAGGATTTGGCAAGATATATCTCGTATTATGCATCCGATTTTAGATTTAATGGTATGAATCGAACCGCATGGAAACGGTACAAAAGACTTCTTAACAAGCTGTACGGCCCGATCACCATAACCTTGCAAGAGCTTCAGATAACGCCAAAGCGAGACAAAAGAGTGGTTACTTTCCGACAAACCTATAGTGCATCTGAGAGCGATTTGTCTGATGGACATAAAGATGTCGGAATAAAAAAGCTTCGTTTAAAACGTATAGGAAAAGACTGGAAAATCTATCGTGAGACATGGGAGGAGCTTTGAAAAAAGATAGTCTCTCAAAATTGAAAATAAAAAGCAAAAAATGGACGATACTCTGCGTGGGAGAGTCGGGAAATATTTCATCCATTAAACTATCAAAGAATTCCTTAATTATGATGGGGAGCTTTCTTGGAATCACTTTTCTTTTTACCGTCGCCGCGCTCATAACTTATGCTACCATTAAGGCCGATAATTTACAGTTACAGTCTTCTCTTGAGGCCGTTACGACAAAGCTAAACAGCACAACCGAAGAAAAAGAGAATCTTATGGCGCAACTTCTTATCGTGCGAGAAGATCTCTATTCCAAACAGAAGAGTTCCAAACCATCTAAAAAAGAGATAGAACCAAAAATACCGGAACGCAAACCATTGAAACCTGCGTTGGCTAAGCAGGCGGCCCCCCTTGCCCAAATCACATCTCCTACTGTCCAAAAAGTAATTTCAAGCTGCGTAAAGACCCAAACACCAATCGGGTGAGATATGAGTTTTTTCTAAAAAACAAGCAACCACGGAAAAAGGCGGTATCAGGCTATACGTTTGTATTACTCAAACCTGACAAAGGGGATCCGACATCCTGGCGTATATCTCCAAAGCGAGCCTTGCATGAGGGAAGGCCGAAAAATTTTAAAAGGGGCCAGTTATTTTCAATTGCTCGTTTTAAAATCGTCAAGGGTTATATCAAGGATACCGAATCAATAGATTACTGGGAAGAAGCGGTTGTACTGGGCTATTCCTATTCCGGGGAACTCGTCTTGGAAAAGGTGTTTGACTACCCGAAGCCGAAACCAAAAGTGGATACATCACAAGAGGCAAACAAACCGGTACAGACTGACATTTCCATATCAACTCAAGCGCCACAGCAGACTGAAACACCACAACAGGCTGAAACATCAGACTAAAATGACTACCACAGAAAAAAAATATAAAGCAATATCAGCAAAAATCATACTCCTGCTGATATTGTTCTGTTCCTTTATTTGCCCGTCAGTAACATTGGGACAAAAAACGCATGACGTCTTTTTCGAGGGAACCGATTATGAACTCCACATTTATAAACTCTACGGGAAAACACCCGGCAAAACTATGCTTCTTATAGGAGGCATTCAAGGAAACGAGCCCGGAGGTTTTCTCTCTGCCGATCTTTATGCCGACATTGCCCTGGAAAAAGGGAATTTGATTGTTGTGCCACGGGCCAATTTCCTTTCCATTCTCATGAATCGAAGGCAAATCAACGAGGACATGAACCGCAAGTTTGGAAACGACTCCCGCGTAAACTTTGAAAAAAAGATTGTCTCTATTCTCAAGAAGTTGATCGCTGAAAGTGACTGCCTCTTAAATCTGCACGATGGTTCCGGATTTTATTCTGATAAGTGGGAAGGACCGAATAGAAACCCCAAACGTTACGGGCAATCGATAATTGCTGACTGTGAAACATTTTATGACGAAGCAACCGGAACAACTATAAAACTGGGTGAACTGGCCAAGCGTGTAATTGACAAAATTAATTCGTATATAAAAAACCCAAAACATTTTTTTCACTTTGCCAATCACCGAACCGCCGCCCGTGACACAAGCCACGCGGAACAGCGCCAGTCAGCGACCTATTATGCCTTATACCAGCATAAAATTCCTGCATTTGGAATTGAATCAAGCAAATCGCTCCCCTTAGCGATGAAGGTACGGCACCACAACCTCGCTATTAATGCCTTTATGGAACTTTTTGATATCGTACCGGAAAATCCTGGAATCTATCTGGATCCTCCTGTTTTGAAGTATCTGGTGGTCGTCATCAACAACAACAAGCCTATAGTCGTTGCAAACCGTCGTACACTTCATATTCGCAAGGGCGATACCATAAATATATCTCACTTAGAGGCAAACTACGAGCGGGGACTCAGTATCGACATTCTCAACTATGGAACGGTTAATGACTATAGAAAAAATCTACGTATCACAGAATCAACACAGGCTGTAGTACGCAAAGATCACTATCATTGTGGTAAAATCGACATTGTAGTCAATCACTCAGAAGTGCCGTTTGAAACGGATTTTACGACTCAATCCGTGAGCTATTTCATTCTTAACGTGAACGGAAAAGAACGAATTGTTCGAAACATGAGTTGTATCACGATTGTTAAAGGTGATACCCTCGAATTAGTCAATGTGGAAACTAATATAAAAAATCCGACTGATATTGTCGTCAACTTCAAAGGATTTATAGGTAACAAAAGGGATAACACCGGTGAAGACCGAGGCTATCTGATCCATACCGACAAAGATTTAATGACCCGTTATTCTTTGAACAAGAAAGGTCTGCGGTATCAGGTCATTGTCTATCTGCAAGATACTGAAATAGGAAAGCTCTTTGTCAATCTAAAAGAGCCTCTGTTTAATCATCTCATTGTAGAATTAAATCAAAAAGAAAAACGATGTATTTTCCCAGGCGAAACCCTAATCTTAGGAGCCAGTGACATCATTAAGATCGTGGATATCAAGACCAACATTGAGGATAATATAGGAGTATATACCTTTCTAAAAGACTCAAATGGGTCAAATAGTGTTGAATGTACTCCAGGCGAAGCATTTCAGGTACCTGATAAAGCGCCAAATAAAGCATCCTCTGAAGACACCCCGTGGTATAGGATATTAGTGCAGCGTGAAAACAGAGTGATCGGCTGGATAAACGTTGATATTAAATCTTAAGGAATACTCTCATGAAACTTAAAAGAGAACAGCTATCGATTATCGATAAGGACCTCAATATAGAAGGCACTCTGCAATTCAAAGGGAAAGTATTGGTCGCAGGGACCCTTCGGGGGGACCTTCTCGGAGAACGGGCCCTAACTGTCAAGGGAAGTTATATGTGCGCGGATGTAAAGGTTGACGAAATCAGTATTGGCGGAAACTTTGAAGGAAACATCATTGCCCATAAGAGATTAAGAATATTAGATACCGGCAACGTTACCGGCACGCTCTTTTGTAATACCCTCATCATAGAAGCAGGAGGGGTTCTGAACGGCAAAGTAAAACTGCTTACCCCGCAAAGTGTTGTCTCATCATTAGAAACAAAGAAGGCAAAATCCGTACCTTAGCCCTAGACATGCCCTACAATAATGCCTGAATCATTCGGACCCTGGAAAGAAATACGGCGTATTTCCCTTACACCAGCCCCATCCAACATCTCCATTATTTGCTTCTCAGCGTAGGACCGGCCCTTACGGGTGCCAAGCAACATGTTGAGAGAAAAAAGCGCCGGGAAAAGTGGGCCATCAAGCGTATTTTCAAGAATGAAGTCATGAATCAAAATCAATCCACCCGGTTCGAGGACGGCTACTACCTTCCGGATAATATCTTGGCACTCTTCGGGACTTTCACCATGGAGAATGTGTGAAAGCCAGGCTACATCATAGCTCCCCTCAATATGATTTTCCAAGTAGTTGCCGGCCATGAAATCGATCCGATCGGCCAGACCAAACTGTTCGATTGTACGGAGGGCAAACGGCCTTGTGGTAGCAAGATCATATACAGTACCCTTAAGCTCTGGATTGGCCAAGCAAAAATGAATGGCATACGTGCCCGGCCCTCCGCCGAGATCGAGCAGGTGATGTCTACCGTCAAGATTTATCTGAGATGCCACGCGGGGAGCAAGCCCCATACCGAGATTGAACATACCCATCAAAAAGCTTTCCCGCCTCTTCTCATCATTATCATGAGGCCTTTCCCTGACGGGGCTGCCGCTAGTTACCGCCTCGTGCAGCCGGGACCACGATTCGACGAGATAGTGATGGTGCATCAGAATATAACCGATATATCGTGGAGATCCCTTTACGAGAAACGTTTTGCTCATCTCGGTGTTCGCGTACTGCTCGCCCTGCTTCGTAAGGAGACCCATGGCTGCCAATGCATTGAGAAGCGTTGTCACCCCTCTCACATCTCCAGCCAATCTTCGGGCGATCTCCTCACCTGAAACACGATCCTCACCGATCACCGTAAAAATTTCCAGGCGGACACCGGCGTGCAAGGTACACGCCTGCCAGTAGCTTCCGGATATATTTAACAGTTGCCCTGGGGTTATTTCATCTGTTGTCATAGAATTTCGTTCTTATGTTTATAGTAATTATTTGAAACCGACAGCGCCTTCTAATTGAAGCAACCGTCTCTTCAACTCCACTCCGCCTCCATATCCTCCCAATCTCCCCTTTGCTCCAATCACGCGATGGCAGGGAATGATAATCGGAAATGGATTCCGGGCCATTGTGGCGCCGATAAACCGGGCCGCTTTCGGCCGCCCTATACGCTCAGCGATTTCACCATAAGATCGGACCGTGCCATACGGTATGCCTGCTGTCTCACCAAGGACTCTTTGTTGCAGCACAGTGAGATTACTCATGTCGAGGATATCCCAATCACACCCTATCGGGGTCCCCCTAAAATAAGCCCGAATCTTCTGCTTAAGATTCGCCACTGCCGGAGACGTACCATTCTTTGTGCCTCCAGCGGATCGCACCAACAGTTCGAGATTTTTTTTATCTTCTTGGGGTAAGAATATCCGTCTTATCCGGGTGGGGTTATTTTCGAACAAAATTGCTATGGTTCCAAATTTAGTTATGAAGATATGATAGAACATCAACGAAATACCAGTCTATAAGTACTGGCATGCGAGGTTTCATACCGAGCGAGTTGGCACCCGCATTCTGCCGCATCACTATTCCCCGTAAACCGTTGTCTTGTACTGGCCAAAAAGACCCAATATATTTTTGGCGTCCCAGTCAACATGATGAATCTTTTTAATACCCCCATTTTTCATTGCCGCCTCAATACTTGCATCACCGATGGCGACAAGACTGAGGACGGAGATACACTCCGAGGTCCAAACCTTCAAAGCCTTAGCCGCACCTGTTGCCTCCGCTGGCAACTTTACCTCCGTATATGCCACTCCTATGGGATAAACGCTTGCACATCCAGCCAAAAACGCCATAGCGACTAACACCGCTGTTAATGACAACACCTTCTTCTTCATACTGATCCTCCTTCTTACTGCTATATTAGACCACGTTAAAAATGCGGGTGCCAACTCAGTTAGGTATGACATGATATATGTTCTGTATATGGAATGATCTTTTGACAGCAAAACCTGAAAAAGCTCTCTGATTATGCTTCAGTAAAGTTCCCCGTACTTCCGCACGGGGGGCCGGGGTTGGTCTTCATCAAAGACTATTTTATATTTATATCATATCGAAAAAACTTTGGCAAAGGATTCTCGTAGATGGTGAATATTTGCTCAAGCCGATCACCGTGGAAAAGGTATCCGCTCTTAGCGGAGTTATTCGTCTGCATTAGTCATCGTGGAAAAATGTTTTCACGAGTCAATTGAGCTTGACCCTGAGTATATAAAAGCGGTATGCAACTTAGGAGTTACCTATTTAAAGATGAAAAACTATTCATAACCGTTATTACGCCGCAAAGGCGCAAGGTAATAAAGGCCATAGATTTTTCTTTGCGTCTCTGCGGTGAGCTATTGTATCTTATGAAATTTATAAAAACTCTCTTCCTTATATTCTCTTTTTGCTTCCTGTTTACCGGAACCGCTGCCGCTGATGGCGATCCGATTAAGGGCCCATGGGAGCAAAATGCCAATAACAGATCCGCACCAACGCATGACTTTTCCCTCAATCCGCTTAAGTGTTTTGTTAAATTTTACAGGAACTATATTTCTCCCATCGATGGTAAGGAATGCCCGATGCACCCCTCCTGCTCCCGGTACAGCATCGACTGCTTTGAAAAACACGGTCTTATTATAGGCTGGATGATGACCTGTGATCGTCTATTTCACGAACCCGACGAGATGGAACAGGCCCCTATGATTCTGGTCAATGGTCACTACAAATTTTATGACCCTGTGGAAAATAATGATTTTTGGTGGTATGATAAAAGACAGAAGGCACAGAAGGCAGAAAACAGAAGACAGAAGACAGAGGACAGAAGTCAGAGGTTAGGGGATTGCGGAATTTAGGGATTGAGAAATTTAGGGATTGGGGTTTAGAAAGTCTTTGCGGTGAACTATTTCGCTTGCGTATTGCACTTTACAGATTCTTCTTGGTTATCATCTCTTTTGTCTGCTTCTTTCCTCTTTCGGCTTCTGCTGAGCCTGTTCTTACAATCGATGCTGATCGTCAGTTTGAATTTGCTGAGCACTACTTTCGTGCCGGCGAATACTACAAGGCCATCGGAGAGTATGAACGGTTCATCCATTTTTGTCCGGAAGATGTCCGCGTGGAAGCGGCCATGTATAACATCGGATTGTCTTATTTTAACGGAGAAAAATTTCAGGAGGCGATCGATGCCTTCAACGCCCTGCTGGCCAAATTCCCTTCTACCGATTTTAGAACAAAGGCACAATTCAAAATAAGTGAGTGCCTTGTCCGACTAAACGGTCAACTACAGGCAATCGGATATCTCAATGACATCACGGCAACGGCGGAGTATAAGGATATCTCGGACGAGGCATATTATCGACGCGGTTGGATATATCTTGAGATGGACCGCTGGGAAGAGGCCGAAGAATCGTTCGACTTGATCAGCCAAAAAAACAGAGATAAATATCGACTAAAAACCCTTTCCCGTGAAATGAGCAAAAAAAAAGACCTGAAAACTAAAAGCCCGACAATCGCGGGAATGCTGGCCATTATACCTGGTGCGGGTCATCTGTACTGTGGAAGGTATAAAGACGCGACAGTAACATTGATCCTCAACAGCGCTATGATCTATGCGGCTTACGAGGCTTTTGACGAGGGTCATGACGTCCTGGGCGGTATTATAACCTTTTTTGAACTCGGCTTTTACTCCGGCAATATCTATAGCGCCGTAAACTGTGCGCATAAGTACAACAAAGGTATCAAAAATCGTTTTTTAGATTACTTGCGGGAAAATTCACGAATAAAAGTCGGCCTTAATAGTAATCAGAAAGACAAAGCTCCTGGACTGCTGATTTCTTATCGGCTAACTTTCTAAACATAGGGTCTGCAACCTCAATGCTGTTAAATTAGCCGCCTTCGGCGGGACTTGTAGCGCGGAGCTTTAGCTCTGCCATTATGATGCAGGGCTGAAGCCCTGCACTACGTTTGAAAAAAGGAAATTCCTATAAAATTGAATTAAGCTTCCCTCACCCCATCCCTCTCACCCAAAAAGCTTGAGAGGGTATACGAAAGGAGCTATCACATGTTACAATACATACCCCGTCTTATAAGTTGTATCTCCCTGGTATTTTTGATCGGCTGTACCTGTATCTCCATCCCTTCCTTTGTACACCCCGTTCAGCCCCTGGAAGAACGGGTAGTCGAAGGAAAGGGGCCCAGCAAGATCCTTCTGCTCGATATCTCGGGCACTATTTCAGAAGAACGAAAATCAAGGGGTATGGGACTGCAAGAAGAAATCTCCCTGGTAGACAGAATCAAAGAAGAGCTGAAAAAGGCTGAATCAGACAAGTCGATTGAGGGAATTATTGTCAGGATCAATTCTCCGGGAGGAACAGTAACGGCAAGCGATATTATTTACCATGAACTCCGAGAATTTAAGAAAAGGACCGGCGTGAAGATTATCGCGACCCTCATGGACACTGCCGCTTCCGGAGGATACTATGTGGCTGTTGCCGCGGACAGAATCATTGCCCACCCCACCACAATAACCGGAAGCATCGGGGTTATTGCTCTAAAATTCAATGTGCAAGAGCTATTGACCAAAATCGGTATTGAAGAAGAATCGATAAAATCAGGAGACAAAAAGGATTTAATGTCGCCCTTCCGCCCCACTACCCCCGATGAACGAGAAATGATCCAAACCATTATTGATAAGCTCCACCAACGTTTTGTCGACGTGATCGTCGAGGGTAGGCCCTCATTAACGCACAAGGAAATGGCAAGGCTCGCTGACGGTCGGATATTTACTGCAGACCAGGCGTTAGAGGCAAAATTGATCGACAGCATCGGTTACATGGACAATGCAATCAATATTATGAAGGACGATCTTGGAATAAGGGATGCTTCCGTTATGGTCTATTATCGTCCCGGAAGCTACAAGGGAACTATATACAGCACAACCACGGCAGCTCAGCCGTCTTTTAATCTACTTTCGATAAATAGCAAAGGGTTATCGATACTCCCGGATGTCCGTTTTATGTACCTGTGGATGCCTTAATGAATTGAAGATTGAAGATTGTCTATTGAAAATTGGTGGAAGACTGCTCAATAATCAATCGTCACTCTTCAATCGACAATAATCAATGGTAAGCGGAAATCCCATCTCTTCCCTTTGCGCCAGATATTGTTTTGCGCACGCACGGGAAAGATTCCTTACACGGGCGATATATCGGGTGCGTTCTGTAACGCTTATCGCCCCCCTGGCATCGAGGAGATTAAACGTGTGAGAACATTTCAGGGTATATTCATATGCCGGCAGGACCAATGAGCCGGATAATATCTGTTTTGCCTCAGCCTCATACATATCGAAGAGTTTGACCAGCATATCCACATCAGCCTTCTCAAAATTATAGATCGAATGTTCTACCTCTCCCTGATGATGGATGTCCCCGTATTTGACGTCATCATTCCATTGCAAGTCATAAACAGAGTCGACCCCCTGGAGATACATGGCAATCCGTTCCAAACCATAGGTAATTTCAACAGATATCGGATCAAGATCGATGCTTCCTGCCTGCTGGAAATAGGTGAACTGGGTAATCTCCATTCCATCGAGCCAGACCTCCCAGCCAAGTCCCCATGCCCCTAAGGTGGGCGACTCCCAATCATCCTCAACAAACCTGATATCGTGTTCCAATGGATTGATCCCGAGCCTCTTGAGGCTGTTGAGGTATTTGTCCTGAACGTTCAAGGGAGACGGTTTCAGTATGACCTGGAATTGATAATAATGCTGCAACCGGTTCGGATTCTCACCATAGCGACCATCAGTCGGACGTCGTGATGGTTCCACATAAGCTACCTTCCACGGTTCCGGCCCAAGGACCCTTAATAAAGTATCCGGATGAAATGTTCCGGCTCCCACCTCAATGTCGTAAGGCTGCTGAAGGATACATCCCTCCTTTGCCCAATAATTTTGTAATGTCTGAATCAGTTTTTGAAAATGCATAATGTGTCCCTGTTCTCCTTACTAATTTACTCGACACTTGATACTCTTGGAAAAATCCGAATTTCGTGCTTCGGATTTCGAATTTATTAATCCACCCTACTCCAATCCATCCGGATCTATCTTCACATCAAGGAGCTTACCCCCTTCTTCTTCGGAAAGTATCCCTTCCCACGAGGATCGTAATCGTGAAACATCATCTTTCT